>CAZRDD010000005.1:0-29102 GCA_964598675.1 uncultured Parafilimonas sp. | reverse complement strand
GCGCAAAAGTTTTCATCGTTGTGCAGGTTAAAACCACCCAGATCGCCGCCGTAAGCCCAGTATGTGTTGCCCGCAGCATCTTTGGTACGCATGCCCTGGTCAATCCAATCCCAAATAAAACCGCCCTGCATTTTTTTGCTGCTGTTTATCACCTCCCAATACTCCCTGAAGTTGCCGTTACTGTTGCCCATGGAGTGCGAGTATTCGCACATAATGTACGGCCTTGTTTTTTTAGGGTCGGCAGCGTAGCTTTTCATAGAGCCCATCCACGGGTACATGGGGCAAACAATATCGGTGTTCCAGTCTTCACCGGCCTGCTCAAACTGTACAAAGCGGGTATTGTCGCGCTGTTTTATCCAATTGTAGGCATCGTGAAAAACCTTGCCATTGCCACACTCATTGCCCATTGACCAAAGTATAACGCTGGGGTGGTTTTTATCGCGTTCCACCAGGCGCTGCTCCCTGTCCATAAATGCTGGCTCCCACTCCGGTAAATACGCCGGGTGAACGGTGGTATCGTACCAGCCCTGCAAGGCCGCACCCATGCCATGTACTTCAATATTGGCCTCATCCACCAGGTAAATGCCAAATTCATCGCACAACTTGTACCATAATGGGTCGTTAGGGTAGTGCGAGCAGCGGTCTGCATTAATATTGTATTCCTTCATCAACTGTATATCCCTTATCATTTGTTCCTTGTTGGGTACATGGCCATTAACATCATCATGCTCGTGGCGGTTGGTGCCATGCACAACAAGGGGCACACCGTTCACCATCAACTGGCTGTTTTTAATTTCCACTGTTCTAAAACCGGTTTTAGCACCGGTGTACAGTGTTTCGCCGTTTTCGTTGGTAAGGGTAATAATGCAATCGTACAGGTTAGGTGTTTCGGCTGTCCATTTAAGCGGGTTGTTAACCGTGCCGCTAAAATGCAACACCTGCAGGCTGTCAGCACTGGTGGAGAATGCCTGCTGGCTGCTGAATATTTTTTTACCGGCCCTGTCGTAAATGGCTATGGCTGCGGTGCCACGCTTTATGTTGTTATTGGCAAACTGGCGCAGGGTAACATCGGCATTAAGCACGCCGTTGGTGTATTGCGCATCAAGCCCGCTTTTAATAAAAAAGTCCCATACGGTAAGTTTAGGCAGTGCGTAAAGAAACACGTTACGCTCAATACCGGTGATGCGCCAAAAATCCTGGTCTTCCAGGTAGCTGCCATCGCTCCAGCGGAACACCTGTACGGCCAGCAAGTTATTGCCTTTTTTAAGGTAAAGGGTAATATTAAACTCGGCGGGCGATTTTGCCGCTTTGCTCATACCCACTTTGTGGCCATTTACATATACAAATGCGCAACCCGTAATACTGCCAAAATGCAGCAGTATTTCGCGGCCATCCCAATCGGCTGGTACGGTAAACTGCCTGCGGTAGGTGCCTACGGGGTTATCTTCCCCTACAAAAGGTGGGTTTTTAGGAAAAGGGTATACAATATTGGTATAAATGGGTATGCCAAAGCCCTTTATTTCCCAATTGCTGGGCACGGCAATTTCGCTCCATGCACGGGTGTCCAGTTTTTCCTCGTAAAAATTTTTAATGCGGTTGGCGCTTTTATCGGCATACACAAATTGCCATATACCGTTTAACGACTGGTAATACGCCGAACGGTTATAGTCATCAGCTGCTACATCGCTAACATTATCGTACACCATAAAGCTGGCGTGTGGCTGTTCTTTGTTCAGTTGATAAAGCCGTGGGTTTTCCCACTCGTTCCGTTCAACCTGTGCATACGCACTTAATGTAACAAGCATCACAACGGCAGGCAAAAGCATTGTTTTTTTCATAAGCATTGTTAATGAAACGATAGAATAGATATTGGCCCTTTTTTACATGTGTGGGGCAATAGTCAAATGTAGCATCATCCGGGCTTCTTTTGCAAAAAGGCCAAAAGATTGGCATTTAGTGTTAACTATGCACCAGCGCCTTAGATTTTTTGACCAATTTGAACGATGATAGTCCTTAAACAAATCCCCAGCCTCCATGGCGTATACTTTGGCTGTTATAATGATTTAACATTATGAATCAACTAAACAATAGGCGCAGTTATTTTGTTGACATGCAATAGAGTATTCTTCACTCTATTTTACTACCAGCTTTATGAATGGTGTAAACAATTATATTTGCGCAACTTTTACATAAGTTTATACAATAAACCTTTATAATAGCAATGCCGTCTTTAATACCCTTAAAACCTTTAACAAAGTCTTCCATTCGTTATGTGCATTATTTAATAAGCCCTCAGGTAATAAATTCAAAAAAGGTTAAACCATTTTAGCCGTTATCAACATAAATACCCTTAAAAATGAAAAAACAAATAAGCGCAGTAGTTGTAATGCTTTTAGTTTCCCTTGCAGGCCGAACGCAGGCCAATGAGGAGTCATTTATTGTTACGTTAGCCCCTCACGTGGGGATGGCTTTGGGTGATTTAAAATCTACACAAGGCATTGGCGCTGGTGGCCGTATAGGCTTTGAATTCAGCGTTTCAGACAAAATGCGGATTATCGCTAACGGAGGCACTGTTACCTATTTTGGCAAGAAGTATTCGCTTACGGGAGGCTATGCTGAAAGATATCCTCCTTATGCATTAATGCAGATTACCGGGGGGCTGAAATATTTTTACTACGGCGGACTTTTTGGTGCCGTTCAGGCCGGTTTAACCGGGTCTCCGTGGAATTCTTATACAGGTTGGGGATATACCTTCTCTCCTGAACTTGGTTATGAGTTTGGGGATGACCGTTTCTATTTCATTTCTTTACGCTACGACAACAATATTATAAAAGGCAAAAACGGCCAGGGGCTAATTTTTTCAATAGGCTACGAGCTTTAAGCACCCCCCGTTCACAAGCCTGTTGCCAGCTATAGCGGCAGCAGGCTTGTGATATTGCGGGCAGATGCGCTGCGATAACAACAAATCAGGCATGAACAGAAGCTAAATCTAATCACCTGCCAAATCTTTCAGATGGGTGGTATTTGTTGCACGACCCAAATATTAAAATATTGATTGGGCAAATTTAAACAGCCTGATTTATTCATTTCTTGTCCACGCTGCTTAGCCGCTGGTGCGCGGACCGGTTATAGTATGAGCCCCATTTTGGACACAGCCAGACTTACGCTTTTTCCGCACCCATTAACCTGCTACGTTTGTATGGCAAAACCAAATCAATCATATTAAACGTATAACGATGGCTTCCATGACTCCTACGATGATGCCTACAATGGCCCCAACAATGACACCCACTATGATGCCCGAAGGCAAACTGGTTGATGACCTTAAAATTCCGGGCAACCCCAGTGTAGCCCGCTTTGTAGCAAAACTAAACGACCGAAGCAATGGCCAGCCCCTGCGCGTGCTGAGCGAAGAAGACTGGCAGTTTTGGCAAACCAATGGCTATGTAATTATTCACGACGCAGTACCGCAAAGCCATATTGAAAATATGCGCAACCTGTTGTGGGAGTTTGAAGAAAAAGACCCCAACGACCCCGAAACCTGGTACCGTGCCGCCCGCCGGGATATTGAAATGGTAGAACTTAAAAACACCGGTATGGTGGAAATTTATAACCACCAATACATGTGGGATAACAGGATGTACCCAAAAGTGTACGATGCTTTTGTTGATGTGTGGGGCACTGAAAAACTGTGGGTTACTATAGACAGGGCCAACCTTAATTTTCCCGTACGGCCGGAGATGAATTACGAAGGCTTTATTCATTGGGATATTGATACTTCCCTTAACCCTAAACCAGTAAATGTGCAGGGCACCATCTCGCTGGTGGATACCGATATTACGATGGGCGGGTTTCAGTGCATACCGGAATTGTTCCGCAATTTTGACGAGTGGGTTAAAACACAGCCTGCCGACAGAAACCCCTTCCGCCCGGATACCACCGGCCAGAATATTGAGAAAATAACCACCAAAGCGGGCGACCTGCTTATTTTTAGCAGCATGCTTGCCCACGGCATACGCAAAAACACCGGCACTAAACCGAGGATGGCGCAGTATGTGTCAATGTCGCCGGCGCTGGAAGACAATGAAAGCCTGCGCCAGTGGCGCATAGCCTCCTGGAGAGACAGGATTGCCCCCGAAGGGTATGCTTTTCCCGGTGACCCACGCAAATGGGAGCAAACCCGTTACGAAAGGGCCAACCTTACCGAGCTTGGCGAAAAACTGCTGGGCCTGAAAAACTGGTAACAGCATAACATATTTGTTTGATACATGGGAGTGGCATACCTGTTTTACGGTAAACGTACATACAGGCTATGCCGCTTCTGTTGTATAGCCGGGCTTAAAAGCTGCATAATGTACCCGGTGCCGAAGGGTGTGACACAAGGAACGATGCCATTACAACCACCAGCCGGGTACAAAAAGCTAAACAAAAAAGCAATTTGTGCCTGCTAAAACTACAGCGCCATGCCGGGCGCGCAACATATTCTTTAACCTTCATTAACCTTACACCCATCTTCATTAACCCTGTTTGGCGCAGCACAACGTTACTTTTGGTGCAAACTAAAGGCATGTATAAAATTTTACCGGGCTTACTGTTTGTTATGTTGATGAGCCTAACTGTGCATGGGCAAAAAACCGCTGTAAGGGGCCGGGTGTTTGATTCGGCCGCACAAAAAGGGCTGGCTTATGCAACAGTATCCCTGGTAAAAGCCAAAGACAGCACCCTGGTTACTTTTGCCAGGGCCGATTCGGCAGGCTATTTTAAACTTACCGGTGTGGAAGGGGGCAGTTACCTTATTTCCTCCTCGTATGTAGGGCATGTACCCGTATGGAAGCCCGTGGCAGTAACCGCCGCCAGCCCTGTTTTTGATGCAGGCCTGGTATATATGGCAGATACCAGCAGCCTTGCCGGGGTATATGTACTTGCCAAACGCCCGCCGGTTGAAATTAACAACGATACCCTTGAATTTAATACCGAGAATTTTAAAACACAGCCCAATGCAGTAGTGGAAGATATGTTGAAGAAGATGCCCGGTGTAACAGTGGAAAGTGACGGCACCGTAAAAGTAAACGGCCAAACCGTTAAGCGGGTGCTGGTAAATGGCAGGGAGTTTTTTACGGGCGATATTAAAATGGCCACCAAAAACCTGAGTGCCGATGCGGTAGACAAAGTGCAGGTGTTTGATAAAAAGAGCGACCAGTCAACCTTTACCGGTGTGGATGATGGTAACAGCGAAAAAACAATTAACCTTAAACTTAAAAAAGACCGTAACAATGCCCTGTTTGGTAAAATAACTGCGGGTGCGGGCAACGATGGCAGGTACGATGCCCAGGCCAACATTAATAAATTTAAAGGCAATGAGCAGGCATCGTTTATAGGCATGGCCAACAATACCAACCGGCAGGGCTTCTCGCTGATGGATGTATTAAATTTTACCGGTGAGTTATCGCGCGGAATGCGCAATGGCGGCGGGGGCATACATATTAGCACTACTGACGGTGGCAATAGCAATGGCCTGCCCGTTACCGGCCTGGGGCAAAACCAGCAGGGGGTGGCATCCACTGCGGCAGGCGGTTTAAACTATAACAATTTGTGGAACAAAGGCAAAACCGATTTAAGCGCCAGCTATACCGGCAGCAATGTACACCTGCTTACCAATACGGCCACCAGCACACAATACCTGCTGCCGGGCAACGACTATAACCGCAACGACAGTAACCATACCATTAACAATGCCGTACAGCACCGGTTAAATATAGCCCTGGACCAGAAGGTTGACAGCTCCCTGTCGTTTAAAATAACCCCTTCCTTAACGTGGCAGCACTCTAACATGTCGCAGCAATCTGGCTATACCAGCGCTACTACGGGCAAAGTACCCTTGAATGAAGGCTACAGCAATGTTAATACACAATCGGATGCGTTTAATGCCGCAACCGAAGCGCTGGTACGCAAGCGACTGCGCAAAAAGGGCAGAACCATTTCGGCCGACATAAACATAGCCTATAACCACAGTACACAAAACGGCGGGCAGCTATCGCACAATACCTTTTACGATGCGTTTGGTGGTGCTAGCGATTCCACCCTTAACCTGCTTACGCATCGGGATGCGGTTACCAAGAACTTTGGCGGTAATATTACCTATACCGAACCTGTTGGCAAAAAATCGCTGGTGGCCCTAAGCGCCTTTTACAACAACAACACCGGGCAAAGCAACCGGCAGGTGTACAATTACAACAGCAGCACTCACCAGCACGATGTGTACGACTCGCTGCTGAGCAACGACTTTAACAGCAGTTACACTTATTCCGGCGGCAGCGTAAGTTACAGGGCCAACCGTAAAAAAATAAGCTTTACCGCTGGCGCAGCCTTGCAGGCAGCCACGTTAAGCACCACCAATAACACTACCCGCCAAAACATACGGCAGGCCTTTACCGATGTGTTGCCAAATGCCATGTTTCAGTACCAGTTTAGCCAAACAAAAAACCTGCGGCTTGAGTACAATACAAGCACCACGCAACCTTCTGCCGCGCAACTGCAGCCTGTGGCCGATGTTAGCGACCCCCTTTTTGTTACCACTGGTAACGCTGCCCTGCAACGCGCTTACAGCCACAGCATATCAGTCAATATGTTTGCAGGCAATATGGCGCGCCGCACAAACATGTTTGGATTTATAAATTACACCTACACTGCCAACGCCATAGTGCAAAGCGATAAAATAAATGCAAGCGGGGCAAGGGTTAGTACACCGGTAAATGCCGATGGTGTACAAAGCCTGTTTGGTAACCTGGAGTATGGCTTTCCGTTAAAGAAAATTCACTCGCGTTTAGAGGTGGGCAGCAGTGCCAACTATGGCAAAAACATCGCTTTTATAAACGGTGAAAAAAACAACATATCAACCACCAGCCTGGGGCCAAGCATTACCTATAGTTTTAGTAAAGACGACCTTGTTGATATTGATGTACGGGCCAGTGTGCATTTTAACACGGCCGTATATTCGCTGCAGCCCGCGCTTAATAACCAATACACACGGCAGGACTATGGTATTACTGTTACCAACTACCTGCCCTGGGGTTTTAGCTTGCATAATGATTTTAATTACATCCTCAACACAGGCCGGGCCGGTGGGTATAATACCAGCATACCCTTATGGAATGCGAGCGTTGCAAAAACTCTTATGAAGAATAAAAGGGGAGAGTTAAAGCTGAGTGTGTACGACCTGCTGAACAAGAACACCGGTATTACCCGCAGCAGCAACCTGGGTTATATAACCGATACACGGTACAATGTGCTGCAACGGTATTTTCTGTTGAGTTTTACCTACAGTCTAAATAAATCGGGGCTTAAAAGCGGCGGGCCGAATATAAAAATTAAAACAATAGAGAATTAGCGGGGAGTAGTGAAGGGCAACTTTATAAAAGCAGCCCTGCTGCAAATTGCGCTAAACATGGTAGCTAACTTGCAGCAGGGCTGATTCACCTGCACCCTTTTTGGAGGAGGCGAATTGTTCACCTACCCCTCCAGCTCCGCCAGCAAACCTTTTACCTGCTCTCCAATATAATCACGCACCTTGTTAAACTCGGCGGGTTCCATGTGCTTGGGGTCGGGTATTTGCCAGTCAATAAACCTTTTAGCGGGCATCCAGGGGCAGGCATCTCCGCAGCCCATGGTAACAACCGCATCAAAAGGGGCATAGGCTTTAACCTCGTCGAGCGACTTTGACTGATGTTTCGTAAGGTCGTAGCCAAGCTCCTTCATGGCAGCGATGGCCTTTGGGTTAACCACGCCTGATGGCCTTGAGCCGGAACTGTATGCTTCTACATTATCGCCACCATAAATATGGGCAAAGGCTTCGCTCATCTGGCTGCGGTTACTGTTTTCAATACAAACAAAAAGAAGTTTCTTTTTCATAATATCATCCCGCCTGCGGCGGAAAGGTTTAATAAAGTCAATAATAACGGTTAATTTGTTTCAGCACCAGCCGATAAATACCTCCAAAGCGGTATGGCTGCTGCGGCGCCCAGTACAGGCGCTGTTAAATATATCCATATATACTCCAGGTGGCCCGAAACCAGTGCTGGCGCAAGGGAGCGTGCGGGGTTCATAGATGCACCACTGATTGGCCCTGCAAACATGGCTTCCAGCAAAACCACACCACCTATGGCAATACCTGCAAACAAACCCTGCTCCTTACTGCCCGTGGCCACATGCATAATAACCAGCATTAGTATAAAAGTGAGCAGCCCTTCCAGCACAAATGATTGTACTGCACTGCCATAAGGCAGGGTAGCACCCAGCAAAATATTTTCGGGAAACATAAGCTTTAAGGTGGCGCTTGCAGCACTGGCCCCCAGCAACTGGCTTGCAATATAAGGTGCCAAACGTTTCAGGGGGAATTTACCCGCCAGTGCAAACGCAATGCTTACTGCCGGGTTTATGTGCGCACCAGAAACATCGCCCAGGGCATATATAACGGCCATTACAATTAAGCCAAAGGTTACAGCAACACCTGCGTGGGTTACTGTGCCATGCGTTTGCTGGTCAATTACCACGGCACCCGTGCCACAAAAAACCATAATGAATGTACCCGTAAACTCTGCTATAAGTTTCTTCATCATAAAACTGAATTGCGCGCTTCTTCTATCAAAAATAAAGAATGAAGACACAGGCTTTGTTATACCGGTTTAAACATTACCACCGCACTTACCGGGCACACATGGATAAACTCTGTTGATTGTTTAATTTCTCCAGGTACATCTGCCCGGTTTACCGGGGCATACCCTTTCTTTTCAAAATACACGTTGGCTGTTTCGGTAAGCAGGTACAGGCTTTTAAGTTGCAGGCTGGCAGCCTTTTTTTCAACCGCTTGTACCAGTTTTGCCGCAACGGAGTGGTTACGGTACGCCGCATCAACCACCAGGGAGCGCAACAGGCCATATTGACCGTATAACTCAAGCCCCACAGCGCCAACAACTGTATCGCCATCCAGGGTGGTAAAAAAATAATTTAGGTTAGCGGGCAGGTCATCCACCGGTAACTTTTCCGCCTGCAGCAATGCCACCATAGCCTGCCTTTGGCTGCTTAACGCTGGTGCAATTATTATTTCGCCTGGCATATATGTAGGTTTTCAGTGAATTGATTAACAGCACTTGCTGCCTGGCTCGCAACAGTTTCTTTCGTCTTTGGCCGGTTTTTCAGCGTATACAGTTATGCTTTTAATGGCTACACTGCTGTTTTTATATTCCTGTATTTCGGCAGGGGTTAAATAGGCGGCCAATATATCATCGGGCAGTATAATCTCTTTCTCTTTTTGTATCACCATGTTTACAAAGCCCGCTTCCTCTATAATTTCAAGGTACACCTGTTGCTGTATTGCCCCCGAAACGCAACCCGCATAAAGCTCTGCAACCTCTTTCCATTTTTGTGGCAGGGCACCCTGTAGTACAATATCCGATATAGAGAAATGGCCACCCGGTTTAAGTATCCTGAAAATTTCGCTAAAAACCTTGTACTTATTGGGCACCAGGTTTAATACACAGTTACTCACCACCACATCGGCCCGGTTGCTGGTAAGCGGCATTTCTTCAATATCCCCCTGCCTGAATTCCACATTGTTATACCCCATTTTTTCGGCGTTGGCCCTGGCCTGAGTAATCATGGCGGGCGTAAAATCTATGCCAATTACCTTACCACCATCACCAGTAGCTGCCCTTGCCACAAAGCAATCGTTACCTGCGCCACTGCCCAGGTCAACCACCGTATCGCCTTTTTTAATACGGGCAAACTGTGTGGGCAGGCCGCAACCAAGGCCAAGGTCGGCATCGGCGGTATAACCATCAAGCGTGCTGTAATCATCACTCATAATGTTGTACACCTCTGTACTGCAACACCCCGAACCGCAGCAGGATGCCTGGTTGGTTTCTTTACTCTGCAGGGCAATGCCTGCATATCTTTCCCTTACGGTTTCTTTTAGTTGTTCTGCTGTTTGCATAACTATCTTTTTTATTTATTGTAATATTGCGATTAATAATCTCAAAAAAAATCAGCAGCAACTGCCTTTTAAATCAACCTCCTTAAAAAAGCTTGTAAACAAAGCCCGGTAAGTGTTCCAAACGGTTGGGTTTATGCAATAGCAAACGCTCACCCCTTCAATATTACCTTGTATAATGCCTGCATTTTTAAGTTCTTTAAGGTGCTGGCTGGTAGTGGCTTGTGCAAGGCCCAGTTCCTCCACAATATCTCCGCACACACAAGCATTCTTTTTTACCAGGTATTGTAAAATGGCAATACGGGCAGGGTGGGCTATGGCTTTTGCCATAGCGGCCATTTCGTTTTGCTGTGCAGTAAAAAGTGATGCTTTGGTAGCCCCCATTGTTAAACTGATAATTATATCGCAATATTACGATTAATATTAAACGGCCAAAAATATTTCTTTGCCTCTAGGTTTTTATTTCCCATACAAACCTTGCAGGGTGAACATAATATAATAAAACAGGTGCTTGATATTGCTGCAAGCGGATGGTAAAACATTAAACCGGGATTATTTTTTCTGAATGAGTGATTGCGTTTTTATGCAGCTATTTAATATGTAAATACGAAAAATGTTGCAATAAAAATGATAGATGTTGCGCGGTGAATACGCCAAAGCCTTAACTTTAACACCTTACTTATTTTAACCATCAACTAACTTTAAAACAATGGCATTAAACCAAACCGGCGCAGTTGCCGATGGCGGTAAAATTTCGCAAAGGCTCTACTCGCTGGATGCGCTCCGCGGCTTCGACATGTTCTGGATAATGGGCGCTGAAGAAATTTTTAAAGAAATGTTTAAGGCTACCGGTTCCCCGTTTTGGGGGGCGATAGCAGGCCAGTTAAGCCACCCCGCCTGGCATGGTTTTGCCATGTACGATTCCATCTTTCCACTTTTCTTGTTTATTGCAGGTGCAGCCACGCCATTTTCGGTAGGCCGCGAAATGGAAAAAGGCAAAACAAAAGGCCAGTTACTGGCAAGGGTTATAAAAAGAGGGTTGATACTGGTATTGCTGGGTGTTATTTACAACAACGGGCTTGAAATACAACCCATTAGCGAGATACGGTTTGGCAGTGTGCTTGGGCGCATAGGTTTGGCATACATGTTTGCCAATATTATATACATCTATACTAAAAAGTTCAGCACCCAGGCTATCTGGTTTGCCTCAATACTTATTGGCTATTGGTTGTTGCTTAAATTTAATTCGGCACCAGGCTTTGCTACGGGCGACCTTACCATGGAGGGCAACTTTGCTTCGTATATTGACCGCAGCGTTCTGCCCGGCAGGCTTTATCTTAAAATACATGACCCCGAAGGCTTAACATCTACCATACCTGCTATTGCAACCGGGTTGCTTGGTATAATGGCTGGCAGCTTTCTTAAAATCAGCCCGCTTAGCGGCAGTGCAAAATCAGCAAGGTTGGCTATTGCCGGTGTTATTTCCATTGGGTTGGCGTTGTTATGGAACCTTGATTTCCCAATCAACAAAAACCTTTGGACCAGCAGTTTTGTACTTACCGTTGGTGGTTACAGCCTTATTATGCTGGGTTTGTTCTATTTTATTATTGATGTAAAAGGCTATAAAAAATGGGCATTCTTCTTTAAAATAATAGGGATGAACTCCATACTTATCTATTTATCAGAGCGCTTTATTAACTGGGAATATACCACCGATGGCCTGTTTCATTGGCTGGGACAAATTATAGGCAGCCCCTTTGCCCCTGTTGCAATGGCCATTTGTTATGTAGGTGTAAAATGGGCCTTCCTCTATTTTATGTACAATAAAAAGGTGTTTTTACGGGTTTAATTGTTCAGTGTTATTTCAACAATACAGCACACAATTGATTTTGCTATATGATGCTTACAATTCATAGCTCAAAAAGACAATATGAAAAATCAGCATAACAGCTAAATCTTAGGGAACAACATCAAAAATCAGCACCATCTATGGCAAAAGCTATGGGTGTGTTGATAACAAGAAATCCTGCCTTAAAAAGCGGGATTTTTTTATGCGGATGGCTAAGTTGGCTACCCAATAGCAAACGCCACAGCCGCATGTACATGTATGGCTGTTGTGTCAAAAACCGGTATGGGGCTGTCTTCCTGTTTTATTAAAATGGGTATTTCTGTGCAGCCTAATATAACGCCCTGTGCGCCGTTAGCGGCCAGCGTTTTAATAATGTTTATGAAACGCGCTTTTGTTTCGGACAGAAACAGGCCCTTGCCCATTTCCTCGTAAATAGCGTTGTTGATGAATGTGATGTCCTCTTCGTTAGTGGGTATTATTGTTTCAATGCCGTTTGCAGCCAGCTTTTCAGTATAAAATGGCAACTGCATGGTGTACTTTGTACCCAGTAATGCTACTTTGGTTACCTCCATGGCAGTTACTGCCGCTGCGGTTACTTCAGCAATATTTATTAGGGGTATTTTAACCAGCGCTTGTATTTCGTCAGCAATTTTATGCATGGTATTGGCCCCTATAATAATACAGTCTGCACCGGCCTGTTCCAGCTTTTGGGCAGCATGGCCAATAATAGCGGCAATTTTATCCCAGCGGTCTTCTACGGTAAGTTTTTTAATCTCCGCAAACTCAACCGACCATACTATTATTTTAGCTGAGGTTACCCCGCCAAAATGTTCATTAATCTGCTGGTTGATGTTCCTGTAATAATCAATGGTTGAGTGCCATGTTATGCCACCGATGATGCCTATTGTCTTCATGCCATAAAGGTACAATTTATCTGTTTGGCGGGTGAGGTTATAGTTACTACAAAGCTTTTGTGTACACACGGTAACGTTTATATACTTTGCCGCCAAGGTTGGCCAGTTCGGCACACATGCGCGTGTTGCTCTCCAGCACCAGGTGGCTGTCAATAAGTGTAAAGCCGCGCCGGTTCGCCGTTTCAATCACTGCTTTGGCCATCAGCACATTTAAGCCAATACCCCGCCAGGCAGGTTTGATGGCGCCCAGCATAAGGTTAAGCTGTTTTGTTTTTTTGGTGGCTGCCAGTATATGCAAAAAGCCAAAGGGCAGTATGTTGCCTTTTGCTTTTTGCAGTCCGCGGCTCATATCGGGCATGGCTACAATAAAGCCAATAATTTCCTTGGAGGGCGATTGTATTACTTTTATAAATTCAGGGTCAAGCACAAACATGTACTGGGATGCAAGGCCCTTCATCTCCGCCTCCGTCATGGGTACAAAGCCAAACAGGTTTGAGTATGTTTCGTTTACCAGCCGCAGCACAGGCACTATATATGGCTTCATTTGTTTTTTGGTGGTAAACGCCAGCAGTTGCAACTGGTGGTTGCGGCTTATACGCTGGTGTATTTTCTGGTAAAGTGGTGGCAGCCCCGGTGGTACCGCCAGTTTGTACGATACACAGTCCAGCCCTTTTACATACCCTTCTGCCTCAATTAGCGCGGGCAGGTAAGGCGGGTTGGTGGGGGTGGCAATTACCGGCAGGTGTTCAAACCCCTCTATCTGCGCGCCCTGCGGGTCTTTATCGGAAAAACCGAAGGGGCCTATTACCTTTTCCATGCCGTTTGTGGCGGCCCACTCTTCAACAAAACGGATGAGTGTGTGGGCAACGGCCTGGCTGTTAACACAATCCAGGTTAAAAAACCTGGCTGTTTTTTCGTTGTGCTGCTGGTTGTACCCGTGGTGTATAATACCCATAATGCGGCCAGCAGGCTCACCATCCTCCAGCGCAATAGCCCTTACCACCTCGCAGCCCTGCAGGGACTTGTTATGCGCCGGGTTGTGAAACTTCCACTCATCCTCATACACTGGCGGCACCCAGTTTTTATAACTGCGGTAAAGTTTTTGGGGCAGGTAAATAAATGTTTTAAGTGCTACCTTAGTGGCAACCTGCTGTACGGTTATTAACGGGGCAATCATCGCCAAACTTAGGTATTTTAGCAATATTGATGCATGATGGGGAGTAAATAATGTGAGGGTAAATGGGAGATTAAATAGAAAGGATAACCCCCTTTGTGTTATATGTCAATTTTTTACACCCAGGGAATAGTTTTTTATGAATATCCATGACGAAGGCGGCGGCTTACCTATTTGTTACGTGTAGATATGTTTCATGTTTATCCCTGGCAGGTAATTGGGCTTTTATAGACTGCGCCATAAAGCAGAAAAAACAAAAGCCGGTGCTGATTTGCCCACCATATTCATGCGTTTATCGTTCATCTCAATAAAATTATACCTAAAAATCAACAGGTCATTTAATCTTTTAGCCGTTATGTTTGATAAATTTCAAAATTGGGCCGCATTAGCCTCAACAGGTAGCCTGTAACCTGCCCGCCCCTATCTTTGCCCCCTAAAGCCGTGTACAATGAATGAAAATTTTGTAAATCGTATAGCTGCCGAATTAAAAGAAATTGAGGCCGCGGGGCTGATGAAGAAAGAGCGTATTATTACCAGTGAGCAGGGGCCGGAAATAACCGTAAACGGTAAAACAGTGCTTAATTTTTGTGCCAATAACTACCTGGGGCTGTCATCGCACCCCAAGGTGATAGCGGCTGCCCACAAAGCAATTGACGAGCGTGGCTATGGCATGAGCAGTGTGCGTTTTATTTGTGGCACGCAGGATATACACAAAGAACTTGAGCAGAAGCTTGCCAGCTTTTTGGGTACAGAAGATACTATTTTATATGCCGCTGCTTTTGATGCCAATGGCGGTGTGTTTGAACCGCTTTTTGGCAGCGAAGACGCTATTATAAGCGATGCGCTTAACCATGCCAGTATTATTGACGGGGTACGCCTGTGTAAAGCCGAGCGTTACCGTTACGAGCATAACAACATGGAAGACCTGGAACTAAAACTGCAGGAGAGCGCTGGCCGCCGCAGCAGGATTATTGCTACCGACGGCAGCTTCAGCATGGATGGTACCATTGCCCAGCTTGATAAAATTTGCGACCTGGCCGATAAATACGATGCGGTGGTGATGGTGGATGAATGTCATTCCTCGGGCTTTTTGGGTAAAACGGGGCGCGGCACCCATGAGTACCGCAACGTGATGGGCCGTATTGATATTATTACCGGCACCTTAGGCAAGGCCCTGGGCGGTGCCAGCGGTGGTTTTACCAGCGGCAGAAAAGAAATTATTGAAATGCTGCGCCAGCGCAGCAGACCCTACCTGTTCAGCAATACGCTGGCACCAAGTATTGCGGGTGCCTCCATAGCAGTGCTGGATATGCTTACCGAAACCACAGAGTTGCGCGATAAACTGGAGTACAACACCCAGTATTTCCGTAACAATATGACTGCGGCTGGGTTTGATATAAAGCCCGGCGACCACCCGATTGTGCCGATTATGCTGTACGATGCCGTAGTGGCACAGAACTTTGCCGCCAAACTGCTGGAAGAAGGTATTTATGTAATTGGCTTCTTCTTTCCGGTAGTGCCTAAAGGGCTGGCCCGTATACGTGTGCAGCTAAGTGCCGCACACGAACAGTACCATCTTGATAAAGCTATTGAAGCATTTACCAAAGTAGGCCGGGAACTGGGTGTATTGACTGTATAACAAAACCCCGCAGCAATCCCCCATCTCTTGCCCCCATCCCCTAAAGGGGGGCAATGCTCATTAAATCGCTTACTGTATTCGTATTTCACCCCTTTAGGGGATGGGGGCTTGGGGGCGAGCAGAGGCTAGCTAAACAACTATTGCATGAAAAAAGACATTGAGAACAGGGCGGATATTGAATTGCTTATCAACAGCTTTTACGATAAGGTACGGGCGGATGATGTAATTGGCTACATATTTAACGATGTAACCAAGGTTGACTGGCCACACCACCTGCCCATTATGTATAATTTTTGGGAAGGCGTTATTTTTTATACCGGTAACTACAGCGGCAACCCTATGCAGGTACATAAAGACCTAAATAAAAAAGAGCCGCTAACGCCGGAGCATTTTAAACGCTGGCTGCAGCTTTTTGTAGAAACGGTAAACAACCTGTTTGAAGGCGATAAAGCAGAGCTTGCCAAACAAAGGGCAATGAGTATTTCAACCTCAATACAGGTAAAAATAATGCAGCCCTAAGTACAGGCAGGCATCAAAAGCATACACTAAAAAAGCAGCATGCGTTATTTACCCATGCTGCTTTTTTAGTATATTGATTGTTGATTTATAAAGCGTATTTGCGTTTTCTGTTCCACTGGTAAAACAGCCCAAACAAAATAATCAAGGCTATGGGCAGCGCAATGTTTACGAGCTGCCAGGTGGTTTTTTGTGCTTCTACTTTCTTCTTATCCAGCAGGCGCAGGGTAAAATCTTTATTGCGCAGCTCAAAAATACCGCTCCCGCTTACCAGGTAATCAATACTGTTTAAAAAAAACTCCCTGTTGGCAAACCGATAGTTTTCTAAGGGCAGTTCGCCCATGGGCAATGGACCGGTGGTTTGGCTTACGGCGTTGGTTACAATATCAGCATCGGATACCACTATTTGTTTAGTGGGTTTTATGGCAGCAGCGGCAAAAGGCTGCTTAATCGCCCTGGCCACAGAATCCTGCACCTGTTGTGTTAACCGGTTGGCAAAAAGGGAGGTAAACTGCCCTTCCAGCAAAACCGCCACGGGCAAATAGCTTTTATTGAAAGTTTGAAAATTAGGGTCATCGCCCACACTGTTCAGGCTAACCATAGCGGGGGAGTTTAGCACCCTGCTGTTGGTATCGGATGCCAGCAATATGGTTTTTTGTATGCCGGGAGATTTTACGGTATCAATCGTAGAAGGGAATATTGGTAGTACCCTGTCTAAATTCTTGGTGATGGGGTTATTGCCCGGTGCCGAAAGGAAAGGGTAGTATGGCCAGGGTATGCGCTGCATACGCGGGCTGCCATCCGTATTCTGGCCTGTTACAATGGGTATTTTTGAGCAATTAAGGTCCTGCAGCAGGTTGCCATTAATACGCACCCCATAACGGAAAAGAATATCATCCAGGTTAAGGTTACGGTCAAAGGCCACAAAATCTGCCTGGCTGCGCATCAGGCTGTCAAGTTCGGCATACAGCTTATCCACAAACCAAATAACCTTGCCGCCGTGCATTACGTATTGGTCAATTTTAAGTTTGTCTTCATCTGTAAAAGGCTGGCTGGGCTTTACAATCAGCATGGCATCAATCATTTTCGGGTCGGGGTAACCCACTTTAAGGTTAAAGGTAGCCAGCCGGTAGTCGTAGCGCAGGTTCTCGCCTAAGTCGTTCACCGTAAGGTTAATAGGTTCGCCATTGCCAACGGCATAAGCAATGGTGGGCACATAACTGCGGGTAAGTTTATCAATGGCATTGGCAAACTTAAATTCCAGTAAAGCTTCGGCGGCATTAAGGGTGGCCTCCTTATCTTCCTGCGGCACATCATTCACCACATTAAAATTCTTAAATACCTTACGGCTGCTTCGCAGGTCAATGGCAAAAGGTTTGCGGTTTTTATAAAATACCAGTGCAGAGGGTATTATGATTTGGTCAGTTGTTTTATTACTGCCCGCAGCCACGTTTTCGCTCCGTTCAAAAACTACGCCTAACCGGGCCAGGCTATCGTACAACTGTACCTTGGCGCTGTCGGGCAGCTTATCGCCCGGTGTTTCCAGTTCAAAAGTTATCGAGTTGTGGCTAATATCCCTGAAATCGCTCAGTAGGTCCTGCGCGGCATTGCTCAGCTTGCGGTAATCCGCAGGCAAATCACCCGTTAAGTAAAGCTTTATAGTGATGGATGAATCAATACCTTCCAGCAATGTTTTGGTGGAGTTGCTTATGCTGAAACGCTTTTCCGCCGTAAGGTCAATGCGGCAACGCAGGTTGTTTACCAGCAATATAATGGCCACAAACAAAACCACAGGGGCCGCCCACCAGTATTTGTACTTAAAAATCTTGTTCATTTTATATTAGCGCCTGGCTATGTTTCGTTGGGTAATGAGTAAGGAAAGCAGGATGAGGCCCGCAAAATAAACGATGTCGCGTACATCAATAACGCCTTTGCTTATGCTAACATAATGGCTGTTAATGCCCAGCAGTTCAATATAATAAGCGGCGCTGCCAGCAAAAACAGGCAGTTTGCTAACTGCCTCAAAGCCATTAAATAAAAGAAAGCAGGCAAAAGCCCCCGTAATAAAAGCTACCACGGTGTTGCTGGTAAAGCTGCTGGCACAAATACCTATGGCAGTAAACACCGCCCCAAGCATAAACAAGCCCGCATAGCTGCCTGCTGTGCTGCCAACATCAATACCGCCAACGGCACTAAGCAACTGTATGGAAACGGCATAAATTACAGTGGGTAGTAGGGCCGGTAAAATTACCAGCAAGGCCCCCAGAAATTTGCCCCATACTATGGCCGAAGAACGGAGGGGCAATACCTTCAGCAATTCAAAAGTGCCGCTTTTATATTCATCTGCAAGGCTGCGCATGGTAATGGTAGGCACCAGAAAAAGCAGTACCCAAGGGGCCAGCCTGAAAAAACTGTCGAGCGAGGCGTACCCAAAATCAAGCAGGCTGGTATCGGGGAAAACAAAAAACAACAGCCCATTAAGCAATAAAAAAACAGTAAGGGCAATGTAGCCGGTTAGGCTGCTAAAAAATTGCCGCCATTCTTTTTTACATATCATCCACATGGGGTCAAAACTAAGGTTTAGATAAGAAACTGTTTACAAAAAAAATTATTGCCCGGACAGCCTGAAACGCAGCAGTATTTTTTAACAAACACGCATCATGTGCCACTGAACAAAAAACCGTAGATTAGCTGCTGTAATAAATAGCAAACAATTGTAAATATGAAAAATACAATATTCGCCCTGGCCCTGGTGGTAGTTCTATCTTCTGTTACACAACTGGCGGCAGCCCAGGATACCAGCCATGTTAAAAAACACTCGCACAGAACAATGAAAGCTGTTGTTGATACCACTAAAAGTGTAAAACGCAAATTAGCAAAGCCTTAACCGGATAATAATTGTGTTATTGAGTAATATTAGTGGCCTGCCTGGCTGCTGATATTGCATTGGTGAGCTTTTCAACAGCGTAATCAATCTCCTCCATGGTGGTAAAGCGGCCTATGCCAAAGCGAAGGCTGCCATGGGCAAGTTCATCGCTAAGGCCAATGGCCTTCAATACATAGCTTGGCTCAATGGAGGCAGAGGTGCATGCCGAGCCGGAGGACACGGCCAGGTATTTACCCAGGCTAATCATCAGGCTTTCAGAATCAGTGTATTTAAAAGATATGTTGGTGATGTTGTGCAGGCGTTGTACGCGGTGGCCGTTAACCTGTGCATTGCCCGTGGCAAGCATGGCTTCTTCCAGTGTATCGCGTAATTGTTTTATGCGTATGGCCTCGGCTGGCATCTCGTGCTGGCTAATTTCGCAAGCCTTGCCCAAACCAACAATGCCAGGCACATTTAGCGTACCGCTGCGCATGTTTTTTTCGTGCCCGCCGCCATCCACCTGGGCAATAATTTTAATACGCGGGTTTTTACGGCGCACATACAACGCCCCCACTCCTTTGGGGCCGTACAGTTTATGGGCACTCAAGGCCAGCAGGTCAATACCATCTTCTACTACATTTACCGGTATTTTGCCCACGGCCTGTGTGGCATCGCAAAAAAATACAATACCCCTGCTTTTGGCAATATTGGCAATTTGCTTAATGGGCTGTATCGCGCCCAGCTCGTTATTGGCATACATAACAGCAATAAGTATGGTGGTGGGTTGTATGGCCTCCTCCAGTTGCTGCAGGTTAATAAGGCCAAACTTGTCTACCGGCAGGCAGGTAACCTCCGCGCCCAGTTTTTCCAAATGTTTGCAGGTATCCAGCACGGCTTTATGTTCCGTACTTGCCGTAATAATATGGTTGCCTTTGGCGGCATAGGCTTCAAATACGCCTTTTATGGCCAGGTTACAACTCTCCGTAGCGCCCGATGTAAAAATTATTTCTGTTGGTTCGGCTTCTATCAGCGCCGCAACCTGCTCGCGGGCAATATCAACGGCCTCCTTAGCGGCCCATCCATAAGCATGGGTGCGGCTGGCGGCATTGCCAAAATGCTGCGTGAAAAAAGGCAGCATTGCTTCCAGTACACGCGCGTCCACAGGCGTTGTGGCATTATTGTCCAAATAAACCGGCAGCTTAAGCATGGTAACAATATTGAGCATGTAAAATTAGCACAAAATAAGGCAGGGCCGTAACGGCGTGAAATTAGGTTTAGATGTACCTGCCATAAAACTTAATATAACAATAGCCGTTTACAAAACACCAGGGGTTGCAGGGTATGCGTTTTTACGCTAACTTCATTTTTTTTATAAACGCTGTAACCGGATGATTTTTACCAAAGTGTGCATTATAGGTGCAGGGCCCGCTGGGGCTGCTGCTGCACTGCAACTAAATAAATTAGGCATTGATTGTGTTATTGTTGATAAAGCTGTTTTTCCGCGCGACAAAGTTTGTGGTGATGGATTAAGTGGCAAAGTAATCAGCTCACTAAAACGGATAGACCCCGAAATTGCTGTAAGGCTTGAGCAGGCTGGTTTTAAATTGGATAGCTGGGGTGTTAGGTTTGTGGCGCCTGGCCGCAGGCAGCTCGATATTGGCTACCGCCCCGATTTTGATTCAAGTCTGGCGGCACATAAACAAGCCCCCATAGGTTACGTTTGCAAACGCATTGATTTTGATAATTTTTTGGTGGAAGAAGTTAAACGCTGCGCCCATGTGCAGTTGTTTCAGGGCATAAATATTACCAAATATACGCTTGAAAGTGATGGCTACCTGGTTACAGGCAGCGATGGTTTTGAGGTAAAAGCCGACCTGATTATTGTTGCCAACGGGGCCTATTCCGCCTTTACCAAAGAGGTGGCCGACATACACATGGAGCCTAAACATTACGTTGCCGGGTTGCGGGCATACTACAAAAATGTAACAGGCACCAATGCCGACAATTTTATTGAGTTGCACTTTTTAAAAGGCTTGCTGCCGGGGTATTTCTGGATATTTCCGTTGCCGGATGGCGGCGCCAACGTAGGCGTGGGTATGCTGAGCGATGCGATAAGGCGTAAAAAGGTAAACCTTAAAAAGGAGTTGCTGAAGATAGTAAACGAAGACCCTGTAATTAAAGAGCGTTTTAAAAACGCCGAACTGGTGGGCACAATTGATGGGTACGGCCTGCCGCTTGGCAGTAAAAAAAGAAAAATATCGGGCGAGCGTTATATGCTGATAGGCGATGCTGGCTACCTGATTGACCCCTTTACGGGTGAAGGTATTGGCAATGCATTTTATTCGGGCAGGTTGGCCGCCCAGCAAGCGGCTTTGTGCATACAAAACAACGATTATTCTGCCGCAGCCATGCAGCGCTACGATTCAGAAATTGAAAGGGTAATGGGCGCAGAACTGCGCCTGAGCAACAAGCTTCAAAAGTTTATTAAATACCCTATTTTGTTTGATACTTTCCTTAAAATAACTGCCAACAATAAAAAACTGAAAGAGGTGTTTACGTGCATGTTTCACGAAGTGGATATTCGTAAAAAACTGTTGAAGCCTTCTTTTTATTTAGATATTTTGTTGAACAGGTAAGCCTGCGCTGGATTTTAACAGTCCATAAAACTGTAAAGGTGTTTTTTTAATGATTAGCTGATGGCCCAAAAAGTAGAACATATTGGTATTGCGGTAAAAGACCTTTCTGCTTCCATCCCGCTGTTTGAGCAGTTGTTTAACACCAATTGCTATAAAACAGAAACGGTGGAAACAGAGAGGGTTAGCACTGCCTTTTTTATGCAGGGCAGCACCAAAATTGAACTGCTGGAGAGCCTTGACGAACAGGGCGTGATTGCCAGGTTTATTGCCGCGAAAGGCGAAGGGATGCACCACATAGCCTTTGAGGTAGAAGATATTGAACAGGAAATGGAACGGCTGGCTGCCGCAGGCTTTACTATTTTAAACCCCGTACCCAAAAAAGGGGCAGATAATAAACTCGTATGCTTTCTTCACCCCAAAACCACCAATGGCGTATTGATTGAACTTTGCCAGGAGATTAAGTAGTGCAAAAACGCTTCAGTTACATCAAGATGTGTCAATCTTCCCCTTATTACCTTTAAAACATGGTCATGGCTTTGGCTTTCCTTAAGCCCTAAGCCTTCCACCTTCCACCATTTTCACCTTTCGTTAAAAAAGTATTGTTAAGTATTGATACTGCTTTAAAACTTGCGTATGATTTTTAGTCAAATGTTCGTTTAACACAAAAAAGGAACAGACTATGAAAAAGTATGTTGTTATGGGCCTTGCGCTTTGCACGCTCATATTTGCCGGTTGCACTTCCGGCGTTAGAATGACAAGCAGTTGGAACGATACTAAAAATGCAGGTAATGCCTCTTCCGTTAAAAAAATACTGGTGGTGGGGCTTTTTGGTGAAAAAAGCAGGGTGCTTCGCCAGCAAATGGAGGAGCAGATGGCCGGTAACCTCGCCAAACTGGGCTACACGGCAGTTACATCATTTAGGGAATATGGCCCTAAAATGTTTGTGAATATACCGGAGGACCAGGCCATGCACCTGATTGACAGTAGCTATGCAGGTAATTACGATGGTGTTATTATTGTGAGCGTTGTGGACAGGAACACCAAAAAAAGCTATGTGCCTGGGTACTACAGCCCTTACCCCTACTATGGGTTCAGGCCGTATTATTCGCCATTTTACCCATCCTATTACCAAAGCGGTTACTACAAAACGGATACGGAATACCAGTTTGAGGCCAATTTTTACGACCTGAACAACAAGAAGATACTGTATTCAGGCCAGTCTGAAGTGGTAGACCCTTCCAGCCCTGGCACCCTGGCGGTAAACTATTCAAAAACCATAGTGAAGGATATGCGTAAAAAGAATGTGCTTGGTTAGGGTATAACCGTTTTAAAGCTGTTAAAAAGGGCTGGCACCGGGTATAACCTGTAAATAATTTTGCAATCAAATGCAAGGTTTCAGGTTTACCGGTTGCCAGCCCTTAAATTTGCGGCATACTTAAATGTTAAAACGCAAAATTTTACTGTATGATAAAAGTTGCTGTAGCTAAAGGCGATGGTATTGGCCCGGAAATAATGGATGCCGTGCTTGATGTTTTTAAAGCTGCTGAAGTGCCGCTGCAATACCAAACCGTTGATATGGGTAAATGGGTTTTTGACAAAGGTTACAGTAATGGTATGACACCCGAAGCGCAGCAAACGATTGAAACGCTGGGCATTTTATTTAAGGGCCCCATGGAAACACCAAAAGGCAAAGGGGTAAAGAGTGTAAATGTTACCGCCCGTAAAACATGGAACACCTACGCCAACAAAAGGGTATTTCAAACCCTGTCTGGCGTGGATACCGTTTTTAGCAAAGCGGGTATACCGATAGATATTACCATTGTTCGCGAAAATATTGAAGATACTTACGGCGGTGTTGAGCACATGCTTACCCGCGATGTGGCCTTAAGCCGCCGCTTTATTACCCGGCCGGGCAGCCTGCAGGTAATTAAGTATGCCTTTGAAATGGCCAAGAAAAAAAATGCCAGGCGTATTACCTGCGGCCATAAAGCAAACATTATGAAGATAACCGACGGGTTATTTTTACAGGTGTTTTATGAGGTTGCCAAGGAATACCCCGACCTGAAGGCTGATGATGTAATTGTGGATGACCTGTGTATGAAGCTGGTTACCCGCCCCGACCAGTTTGATGTTGTTGTGCTTACCAACCTGCAGGGTGACATTGTGAGCGACCTGTGTGCTGGCCTGGTGGGTGGTTTAGGTTTTGCCCCCAGCGCCAACATTGGCGACCATATTTGTATTTTTGAAGCCGTACATGGCACGGCGCCGGATATTGCAGGTAAAAATATTGCCAACCCAACAGCACTCTTGTTAAGTGGTATAGCTATGTTGCGCCACCTGGGTATTATGGAAAAAGCTGTAATTATCGAAAACTCACTGTTATACACCCTTGAAACGGGTATACACACCGGCGATTTTGGCGATAAAAATATACCCCCGGTAAATACAACCCGTTTTGTTGAAGCGATTATAGCCAATTTTGGCAAAAGCCCCGAAAAAGGTGCCAAACCTTACCAGGCAGATATGCCTACTACACAAACGCATTTTAAGCTTGACCATAACGAAATGATGGAAACGGCTGGTGCAGAAGCGGAGAAGATTGTTGGTGTTGACTTTTTTATTGAGAGTAACGAGCAGCCAATAACCATTGCCAACAAATGTATGCGCCATGCAGGGGTTAAGTTTAAGCTGGTTAATATAAGCAACCGTGGTACGCAGGTATGGCCTACAGGGTCAGTATACACCAACCTTGTTAACCAGTACAACGTGCGTTTTGAAAGTATTGATGATTTTCCGCTTACGCAGCAGGATGTACTGGGGCTTTACATAAGCCTCAGTGGTAACTTTAAAATATGTTCATCAGAACTGTTGTTGCTATGGGGCGATAAAAGGGCTTACAGCCTGGCCCAGGGGCAGTAGTGGTTTATACCGGCATAAAAAAAATCAGGTCCAGCGATTGTTGGACCTGATTTTTTTTATGCCGGGTTGTTACTATTATTGAATGGTTGTATTGCCGAAATTAGATTTTATGCGCACCTTAATATCGCCGTTGCCCGCTTTGCCGGTAAAATGGTAGTCAAACTTGGGCGATTTCCATTCCCCTTCTTTTTCCTTTTCTTCAGTAATGCTGTAGCCGGAATGATTTTTAAATTCGCCAAAATGTGTTTCAATATCAAAGTCTGCTGAAAGGTTCTTATCCGCATTTATTTTTACAGTAGAATAGTTATTGGCAATTTTTAAACTTTTAACTGTATTATCAAGGTTTATTTCCCCTCCATCGCAAAAGTCAAATTTTGCATCAATATCACCGCCAAACTTCTTAATAGAAAAAGTGGAATAACCTACTTTAATGGTTGAATTAGCAACACTTTCAATATCAGCCTTGCCAAACTGGACTGATAAATTTTGAGCGTTCGCAAGGTTGCCTGCTTTTAAACTGCCAAATTTTACTTCAATATCAGCAGCCCCGGTGTAATCTGGCAGGTATGTGTCACCAAACTGCGTTTTAAGGTTAAGCGGGTTGTTTGCAGGTAAATGAACAATGTAGTTGATTTCCATTTTTGTGTGGCTGCCCTTACCACCTTTGTTATTGCTGTTTATATTGGTTTTAAAAAATACGCGGCTTCCGCTTTTGCCATCTTCAATGGTTATTGCATCCAGTAATTTTTGCGCTTTTTCATCATTGTCTGCACTTGCTTTAATTTCTACATCCACCTCAACCTTGTTGCTCGCCCAGGTAACCAGTTTTGTTTGCCCGAACGAATTTTCGATGGATATGTTATCGCTGCTGCTTACCTCGTAGGTTTTTGTGTAGTTTTTTG
The DNA here is from genome assembly GCA_964598675.1 of uncultured Parafilimonas sp. GTDB lineage: Bacteria > Bacteroidota > Bacteroidia > Chitinophagales > Chitinophagaceae > JABDFW01. The sequence goes on along the minus strand of CAZRDD010000005.1, from coordinate 3,702 downwards.
TTTTTTCATTACTATCTTCTTTTGCCAGCAGGCTGGTGCAGAGTAACAGCCCGGCACATAACAATACCGTGCTACGCATTTTTATAATCTTTTTCATATTGCTTTTTTTTGCTTTGTTTAATGGTTTTAATAATAGTCAATTGTTTGTTCAATACTTCCGATTGAATTTTTAGGTTTGTAAGCATAGCACTTAATACAGCTTCCTTGTCGGCATTACTGGCCAATAATGTCTGCAGGTTGTGATAAGTGCTGTCTAACTTCTTTATTTCGCTATAAAAATTATGGTATAAAACAGGCTCGTCTTTTTCAATGCTTTTAAGCTGTTTAAATTTAAGCTCAGTAAGTTTTGCATAGTAATACAACTCTTCATTGTAAGCCGTGTTGTCTTCGCTGGCTGTACTGTTGTCTTTTGTTATTTGCAGTGCCAATGCAGTATCTGTGGCAGGTTGTTTTACAGTAGGTGTTGCAGCTGTTTGTAACGTAGTATCCTTTTTTTGCTTTGAGGCAACCACATCATCGCCCGTGCCGCTGCCCGCATTGTTTTTAAAAAGCAGCCACGCACCCGCAGTAACAGCAAGCAATACTGCTGCAACAGATAATGCCCTGGTAAGCAGGCTTCGCCTAATGGCAATGGTGCTGCCCTTACCGGTGCCAACCTGTTTTTCAATACGCTGCCATACTTTGCCGGATGGCTCTTCATCGTCAAACGCCTCCCTGTTGGCCTGTATAAATTTTTCCAGTTCGTTTTTCATGCTGGCTTATTTAAAAGCGTTACTAATTTTTGGCGCGCCCTCATATATTGTGTGCGCACAGTGGGCGGCGGTACCTGCATTATTTCGGCAATCTCTTCATGGTCGTAGCCTTCAAAAAGGTATAAGCTTAATACGCTGCGGTAGCCACTGTCAAGCATTTGCATAGCCTTTTTTATTTTGGCAACCTGCAGTAGTAAATAACTTTCATCAGGCATTTCGGTGTCAGTAATGTTTTCCATCACAGCATTGTCCGTATCAATAAGCAAAAGCTTTTTTTTACGAAGCAGGTTAAGCGATTTGTTGATAACAATTTTTTTCAACCAGGCGCCAAAGGTTGAGCTAAAGTTAAAATGCTGCAACTTGCTGAAGGCATCTGTAAACGCTTCCTGTAAAACATCTTCGGCATCTGGCACATTGTTTACAATACGCAGACTGGTATTGTACATGGCTTTGCTGTACCGTTTGTACAGTATGGCATAGCCCGCTGCATCGCCTTGCTGGCAACGCTCCACCACTTCATCATACATCATTGCTGTAGTTACATCCACCCTGCTTGTTTTAGCCTTTATAATAAGTACACACCAATTTTACAGGTGTTTCAATTTTTTTGAAAATATTGCATTATTATTTTTGTAATTGTGCTAAACTACTAAGAGTTTCCCTTTGGGAATAAGTTGCTAGGAGGTACGGCAGTAAATTTACAATTGTCAACTTTATTTTCTTCGCTTGCGTTTATTGAGGATTCAATAAATTCTGTTTGATGCTACGCCTAAAAATGATTAGGTGCGAATGGCTGAAAGTAACAGTCAGATAACTATTTTACAAGTTATGATTTTTATGCGGTTTAATGTCCATAAATTTCTTTAGGAAAAGATACAGTCGGGTGCCGGACATTTAAACCGATTAATTTACTAGTAAACATTTAAAAAGAAACTTGCGTAGTGGCACAAGCCTAAAAAAATAATTTTAAAGATTCGAAAAGAGCTATAAAACAGGCGAGTACAATTCAAAAGTAAAATGAAGGCTTCAGGAGCCTTGTAAACGAAAAGAGGTTCAATCACTTGCCTGAATAAGAAAGCATTGCTTATTGTTTTTGAGGCGGCCTCGTCTATTTTGTTTCAAAGCCGTTATAAAGTCTCTGACCTAAGCTTCTTCATAGTAAGCTATAGCCCAGCCCTGTTCGTAACTCTCGTCCAAAATAGTGAAATTATTATCTTCTTTAACAGTTTTGTAGCTTCTAAAGTGTTTTAGGTGGTGTATGTCGTCTAAAATTAAAAAAAAGCTCCTGCCATCCATTATTTTCATCACTAATTGAAATTCAAGGTAACCAATTCCGCCAGCAGAATCGAGCAATACCAAAGGCGTCTGCCCAGCCATGCCGGTGAGGTATTTTTCAAACAGCTTTTCTTCTATGGGTGTTTTTTTAGCCCGTACAAATAAATTCGCTACTTTTTCACGCAAGCTTTCTTGGGCTAAATGCCCTTCAATTTCATCGGAATAAAATTTAACGGGATTGTCGGTATTGTCAATAAATATCTCAGGATATTTATCATGGTTTTTAATAGCATCATCTCCGTCAATAAATTTCCTTGCTTCGTCAAAGCCTACTGTTAAACCGTATGCCGGTGTCACAAATTCATAAGCGGCAAGGTTTTTTTTGGCTTGCGTGTAATATTTTTTGCTTATCTCAACCGTAATAAATTGCTTTATTGGCTTGCCGCTTTGTACAATCGCTTTAGCAAGTTTGGTGGTTGACCCCAACCCGTTAAATGTGCCGCTTTCAAAAACATAGGCAATGTCATGCTCATTAAACAACCTATCTAATGCTTTGATAAATTTTTCATTGGAAGACATGCTGATAGAGGCTCCAGGGTGATTTGCATAGTGTATCATAAAGATAGGTATACTTATATGTCGGCAAAGGTAATGGCTGAGGGTTTATGCCCCAAAAAATGTTATGTGCAATCCAGGGAAATCACTTTTAAAATCACCATTGAGCCTTAGCCCCATTTTCGGGTGGTGTTTTGTTAATAAAGTCAGTTTACCTTCGATAAAAAGGCAGCCGCGGCGGACGACATTTTATGTTTTGCTGTTTCCCTTTTAAAGGTTGCACCGCCCGCCACGCTTTAAAAACAAGTTCTAAAAGTGATTTTATTATATGTGTTAAAGGCTCTAAAGGTTATGTTTAGTTTGCATGCATGCAAACCCGTTTGCGCAATGTATTTCAGCAGGTAATTTGGATGGGCGGTAAAAAAAATATAGTAACTTGTTGCCTTTCATATGCAATGCAGTAGAAGAGTTTTTGTTATCTATCAGGGCTTGCCCGGCTTAAAACTGCCTGTGGCGGCAGTATACCAGGGGTGTATATCGTAATTCAACCTGCCGGCTGCAACGGCGGGATCTGTTTTTAGCAGGGCCTCCACTTCTTCTTTAGTGGCACAGTCAAAAATAAATATACCCAGCCAGTCGCCATTATCGCCAAAAGGGCCGGCAACCTTAAGTTTACCCGCTTTATAAAGGCGGTTAATATTAGCCATATGGCCTGCCTGTATTGTGGCAGCGGTGGCAGAATCCTGGGTGCGGTTTGGGCCTTTAAGCAGCATTACAAAATAGTATTGCCGTATTTGGGTCTCCAGCTTTTTTGCGCTGGTACTTTTTTGTTGGGCAATACTGCTGATACAGATAAGCAACAGGCAAGCGGCCAGGTAAACATTTTTCATGGCTGATGGTTTAATGAAAATAAAATTAGCGAAAACATTGGCGGCTACAGTTATCACGGTAAATTTGCAGGCTAACAATTGTAAGTTGATTTTGCCTTTGTTGCTGGTTGATGTTACACTGCATGCTCCAAACTGAAAACTGAATATATGGCCGTAAAAACAGATTTATTCCAGTCGCCCGATTATTACCTGATTGACGATTTGCTTAACGAAGAGCATAAAATGGTGCG
>CAZRDD010000004.1:0-29133 GCA_964598675.1 uncultured Parafilimonas sp. | reverse complement strand
ACCTTATTACCTTGCAGCGTGGGTTGTCGGGCAGGTTCTGTGCGTTGGGGAATATTAATTAACCCAAGTTGCTAGATAAAACGAATAAAAAAGGTGAGCGAAGGATAAGATATTTTTGAGTTACCACACTTAAAAATGAAATCAGATGCTCACAGAGGATAAAATTATAGGGATTTACTGTATTGTGGATGATATTTTAAAGGGAATTGGGCATAGAGAGGACATCCGCAGGAGAGTTAGTGACGCAGAGTTGATAACCACGGCGTTGGTATCGGCTTTATATTTTGGAGGTCATCTGGATAACGGGCGTGGATTTATGAAAATGACAAAGTTGGTTCCTGGCATGTTGGACAAAAGCCGCTTCAACAGAAGGTTGCATAATGTTGGGGAGTTAGTTTTTTCTATTTTCTGGCAGATAGGCCACCATCTTAAAAGTATAGCGGGGGCATCAGACTATGTGATTGACTCCTTCCCTGTGGCTGTTTGCGATAACATCCGTATAAGCAGATGCAAACTGCTGAAAGGAAAACAGTGGCGTGGCAAACAAAGCAGTATGCGCAGATATTTTTACGGGGTAAAAGTTCAGGTACTGGTAAGTGCAACAGGCATACCAGTTGAATTTGGGTTCGTACCTGGATGCGAAAATGATGTACAGGCATTGAAAAAGCTGCCGTTGGCAGTAGCTGCCGAAAGTAAGATATACGGTGATGCTGCATATACGGACTATCAGGCCGAAGATGAGATAAGAGAGGCTGATTTGATAGAGCTGATGATCCAGCGTAAAAGCAATTCCAAGCGAAAGGATGAACCTTGGATAAGGTTTATTAAAGAGCAAATGAGAAAGGGGATTGAAACGGCTTTTAGTGAAATCAAAGCCTTGTTTTTAAGAAAAATACATGCGATAACCTTTAAAGGGTTTTTGCTCAAACTCGTGTTGTTTATTTTGGCTTTTACCCTTAATAAACTAACCAATTAACTAGCAACTTAGATTAATTAGAAAAAGCAGGCTGGCAGTAATGTCAGACTGCTTTTTCGTTTATACGCACCTCTTTTGCACCATCCATTTGATAAGTAAGCACCTCACCGCTCTTCAACACTTCCACTATCCTGTAACCACGGTATTCGGTACCCCAGTTGCCTGCAATGTGCGAGTCGAAAAAATAGAACTTCCCTTCATTTTCTTTCACGGCATCCTGGTCGTGGTCATGCCCATGAAATACTGCTTTTAAATTAGCCTGTTTGTTAAACAGTTCAACCAGGGCAGGGCATGCATTACCACCTTTTGTCCAGGTGAAAGGGGTTATATGCATTACCACAAACAGGTGTTTTTTATCCTTGTACTTTTCCAGTTGCTGTTGCGCCCAGGTTATATCCGGGCAAATATAGTCGCCCTTTTCATTGGCGGTATCCAGTACAATAAAGGCGGTGTCTTTCCCTTTTTCAAACGCATAATTTAACGGCATGCCCCACACCTTTTCCCAGGCCTCGCTGCTAACCATATCGTGGTTGCCACGCGACACATATAATGGCGTTTTCAACTCCTCCCACTTCTTTTTAACCTGTGGTAAAAACTCCGGCCCGTTATGTATAGTATCGCCGTTAAATATGGTAAAGGCAAGGCCCCTGCCGCTTTTTTCTTTATTAAGCCAGCTTATCATGCGGCCGTGGTGGTTATCGTAATCAGTATCCGGCTGGCCATAATGCCCGTCTGATACCAGCGCAAAACGCAGCAACACCTCTTTTTCGGCGGGCATGGTAAACGTTGCAGCAGTAAAAGATTGAAGGGTGTTACCTGCACCAATTACCAGTACGCCCTTAAGGGTTAACTCCAGAAAATTTCTGCGTGATACTGACATAGCCTGTTATTTAAGCTGTAAGTAATAAAATATTTGTAACCTGTGTGTTAAGTTATTTATCAGGGTTTATTAACGCAAGCAGCTTAATACTGTTGCTGCCAAAAATCAGCCGGTTTTCTAACCAAATGTTAATGTGCATATTCACCTTAAAACCCCATTAAACCATTGTGCCTGTGCGCCATCCATATATTCAATAAAAACATTCTTTATGAAAAAGATACTAATCAAAATCATCACCTTTTTAGTTAAGGGCACAACCATTAAACCCGGCAAACATTACGTTATACTATCAAGCAATGTGTAAAAAACATTCATTGCTACCCTTAGGCTTCCGCGGCGCTTAAGGGCTGCATTGAAATTGTTTTAAGTACATTATCGTCGTTAAAAAAAGTGTTTATTTAAGCTCCCGCAAAAATAACCTCCACCCCTGCCTCTTTCAAAAAAAACAGGTTATTACCCGGTTCGGTAATTACAGTATGCACAATATTTAATTCTGCAAACTTCAAATAACTCTCCCGGCCTATTTTACTGGCATCGCATAACAAAAACACCTTATTGCTTTGTGCAGCAAAAGCGGTTGTAATAGAAGCTTCGTTCTCGCTGTTGGCAAACAAGCCGTTTACAGAAATACCATCTACGCCAATAAAGGCTTTGTCTGCTTTATACTTTCGTATATGCTCTTCGGCTGTTTTTCCGTGTATTGCCCGCCGTTTTATATCCACTTCGCCCCCTATCATGTTTAATGATACTGCTGTGTTCATCAACTCGTATATTACGGGCAGCGAATTGGTAATTACCTTAATTTTTTTATGCTTTATAAAGCGGCACAGCCTAAAAACGGTGCTGCCGCAATCCATGAAAATAACATCGCCATCATTTACCAGTTGGGCTGCGGCCCGGCAAATATCATCCTTCGCGGCCTGGTTAAGGGCCGTTTTGTTATCAAATTCAAACGGTGTGGCAACTTTCTCCAGCGGCATGGCTCCGCCGTGGGTACGCAGCAACAGGCCTTCTGTTGCCAGTTGGTTTAAGTCTCTGCGTAACGTTATCTCCGAAATATCCAGCACGGCAGCCAGTGGCTTTATCTCCACTTCACCTTTTTCTGCTAATATTTCAAGTATTTTTTGTTTTCTTTTTTGATAATTCATCAAAAATGACTTTTTTTGTTCAAAATTGGTCGTAAATAATCAAAAACAATCATTCAAATTGAACACGGTAAATATACTTGATACTAAAATACTCTCCGATAACTGGTACACTTTAAAGAAAATAAGTTTTGAGCTGGTAAAACCAGGCGGTACAAAACAATTGCTGCACCGCGAGGCATACGACCGTGGCAATGGTGCCACCATTTTGCTGTACAACCGGCAAACGAAAAACGTAATACTGACACGGCAGTTCAGGCTGCCCACTTTTATTAATGGTAACGCTACGGGCTACCTTATTGAAACCTGCGCAGGGTTGCTGGATAAAAACAATGCCGAAGACTGTATAAAGCGCGAAACAGAAGAAGAAACTGGCTATACCATTACTGAGGTTAAAAAAGTTTTTGAAGCCTATATGTCGCCCGGCTCGGTAACAGAGTTGCTGTATTTTTTTGTAGCGGAATACAGCAGTAATATGAAAACAGGCGAAGGCGGTGGCATAGCCGAGGAGCATGAAAATATTGAGGTGCTGGAAATGCCTTTTGCCACGGCACTGAGCCTTATGCAAACTGGCGGCATTAAGGATGGAAAAACAATTATGCTTTTACAATACGCACACATAAACAACCTGTTATATGCAAACTAAAATGATGACCATACTTATTGCCGGGCCTTACCGTAGTGGTACTAACGACAATCCTGTTCTAATGGAGCAAAACCTGCGCAGGCTGGAAGAAGTGGCCCTGCCGCTCTTCAGGGCCGGGCACCTGCCACTGATAGGTGAATGGCTGGCGTTGCCACTGTTAAAAGTTGCGGGCTCGAAGAAGCCGGGCGATGCCCTGTACGATGAGATTTTATACCCTGTTGCTGGCAGGCTTATTAGCAAATGCGACGCGGTATTACGGCTTGAAGGTGCATCAAAAGGGGCAGATGAAGATGTTAGGCTTGCCAGGGAACTGGGGCTTAAAGTATTTTTTTCGCTGGAGGAAGCGCTGGCATACGTGCCATAACCAACATAGCTTTTACCACTGCTATATTGTTTTCAGCCTGTGCGCATGAAGCTATTAACCAGGTACAGCCTTTGCTGGAAATCCCTTGCCAAAAAATTGCGGGTAAACTGATTTTATGATAATCTGGGTGATGCGTATTGCTACTTCAGCAATTTTTTGCGCAGTGAATATTTGTAAAAATCTTCCACTTTGGTTCTGGCCCAGGGTGTTTTGCGCAAAAACTTTAAACTTGATTGTATGGAGGGGTTACTGGTAAAGCAGTTAATCCTGATGTGCTGCCCCAGTTCCTCCCATCCATAGCTTTCAACCAAATGGGTTACTATCTTCTCAAGTGTTATCCCGTGCAACGGGTCTTTAGATATAAATGGTCCGTCCTGCATTGTTTAAGGTATTGCACTGCGGCATGCCGCAGTATGGTTTTAAAAAGCGGCCGCCCGCACCGCCTCAATATCACTGATGGTTTTAGCCACCGGACTACCTAATAAACGGCTCCCGGTTTCGGTAATCACAAAATCCTCTTCGGCACGCAAGCCGCCAAAATACTTGTACTCCTCCACCTTTGCATAGTTGATAAACTCTGCAAACCTGTTGTCTGCCTTCCACATATCTATCAGGTCTGGTATAAAGTAAATGCCCGGCTCCACGGTTAAAACAAAGCCCGGCTCAAGCGCTTTGCCCAACCGCAGCGACTTTAACCCAAACAGGCTGGTGTTCTTTCTAAGCACATCGTTATACCCTACGTATTGCTCGCCCAGGTCTTCCATATCGTGTACATCAAGTCCCATCATGTGGCCCGTACCACATTGAAAAAACAGTGCATGCGCCCCCGAGGCAACAGCTTCATCAATATCACCCTTCATCAGGCCAAGGTCTTTAAGGCCCTGTGCAATAGTTTTGGCGGCTGCAAAATGTACATCAATATAACGGGTGCCGGGTGCAAGCTGGCTGATGGCTTTTTCGTGGGCCGCAAGGCTTATCGAATAAATGTCTTTTTGCTGTGTTGAGAAAGTTTTGTCTACAGGAAACGTCCTGGACATATCGCCCGCGTACCCCATCGCTGTTTCTGCGCCGGAATCGTTCAGCAGCAATTGCCCTTTTTGTAAAGTATTGCCGTGATAATGGTTGTGCAATATTTCGCCATGCACCGTCATTATAATTGGGAAGGCAAGGTTGCCACCTGCATCAAGCGCTACCTTGTGTATGGCAGCCGCTACATTGTTTTCTGTCAAGCCAGGTTTGGCTACCTGCATGGCCAGCAGGTGCATATCACCGGTAATATTAACTGCCTTTTCAATTTCCACCAGTTCTTCTGCCGATTTTATGGAACGCTGCCCCACTACGGCCTTTATAAAAGGCACTGAGGCCGATGCCTGCTGTTGCGCCGGGGGTATGCCTAAAAGCTCCTGCAGTTTTATTTTGTTCTCGCCCCTGTAAGGCGGTAAAAAATGGATTGTTCTTTTTTGTGCTTTTACATTGTTTATAGCCGTTTGCAGTGCAGCGGCAGGCAATGTTTTTTCCACACCGGCTTTAAGGCTTTTTTCTTTTAAGGTTTCAAGCCTGCCCATCCATACTATATCATCAATGGTTAACTCATCGCCAAAAATGGTTACCGTATTTTCATCGGTATCAATAAGGGCTGCAAGGTTTGGCGCACTAATACCAAAGTAATACAAAAACGTACTATCCTGCCTGAAGTGGTAGGTGTTATCAGTATAATTCATAGGGCTTTCGCCATTGCCCAAAAACAGCAAAACGCCACCTTTTAGCTGGTTAACCAACTGTAAACGCCTTTGTATATAAGTATTTGCGCTGAACATGATATTTGCTTTGATAAATAAATGTACACCAACCACAGCAGATGCGGTGGCGAAATTATTCATTCACCAGCAAACTAAAAAGCGGGGGCGCAAAACTCATCCTGCGTTAAAATAACCGTAATAACTTAAAGGCAAGGCATAATTGCAATACTTATTTAAAACAACTTATTACAGGGCTATACTTTTGTTCAATAAAAAAGGCGCATTATCCTGCGCCTTTTTTATTGAAATTTTATTAAGTAAGTGCTACAATGCTTCTATGGAAACCTTAGTATATTTTTCCTTTTTATTATACTCCGACACCATAATATGACCCTCTTTAGCAGGATAAACATCTATTTTAATTTTACCATCTTTATGGGGTATGGTTCGTACCACCAGTTTTTTATTTACATTGAAAATAGTAACATTTTTGGGATCATCCAAAACGATAAAATCAGACTTTGATTCGCTATTAATAACATGGTAAAATTGTTTGTTATCGAACAAGCTCAACGCTTTTGAAGGTCCAATAAATCGGCTATGCTCAGATGGTATTACACTCTCAAAATTAAATACGCCATCCTTAGTTTGCTTCACAAGCAGACCATCTGTAACCTTATATTTTTCCATCCCATCTGACAGGATTAATACAGGCCCTAAAATAGTCCATAAGGTTAAAACCGAAGACGCAATGCATCCCCAGCGAACCCTTTTAATTACTCCAGAACCTGCGAAGCATGTATTACCATTAAAATCTTTAAAGGCACTCGTAAATTTCAGGTAAGAATCACTACCCTGAAATAATCCTTGTTTTGACACCCCCGGCAAACTACCATCATTCCAGTATGTTTCCACCTCACTGATATTACTACTGTTATTACTGTTTACATCTATAGAAAACAGGCCAAGATACGGCCCATCGGTAATATGACTAGCAGTAAGAAATTTGACTGTCTTTTTAGGATCAATAATCAATCCCGCCAAATAAGGTTTACCCGTTACAGGATTGATGTCAAAAGTTAAAACCTTTAAATCATGCCCCTTTTTATCTTTTACTAGATATTTCATTTCCATTGTAGTGTCGCTTAATGAATATCCAAGAACTGTAAATCCGCCTTCTGCATCCACTTTGTACAAATTTGCACCTCTCCCCGTAAAAAACATGTCAATCTTTTTTGTCAGAAAAAACACATCCTCACCAGATGTTAGCATGTAAAGCTCACCTTTTGCAGTGGTAATTTCCTTTTTCCGCAGCGTCATACCTTTTGTATCAAACGCCTGAAAGAAATTACCATCTTCATCACCATAAAAACACACAAACCCTTTTTGTGAAATATTCTTTAATTGAATACCATGTTTCAACTTGCCTTCGCCTGAAAACATCCCCCCACTATTAATTTGATCATAAGACCCTGAACTAATCCTTACGTCAATGGAATTTGTGGCAAATATTTTACCATCAAGGTTTAGAAACTGAAAAAAGATATTATTCCTTTCGTTTTCCAACGCTTTATTATAGGCTTTCATTTTTTTAAACTGTTTGCCTATCATATGACTTTTCAAGTAAGCCAGGCACAAAACATCTTGCTCAAAAGATACCCCCTTAAGCGTAATACCTATTTCACTAAATTCAACCTTTCCTATATCATTAAGGTTTTCATCCATAATAGATATTCTATACTTAAAGGAGTCTTCTGAAATTTTTTCAAGGCGGGTAAAGGTCAGGTAACCAACCAAAGAGTTATCCTGCCAAATTGCTTTTACCTGCGATGATATTTCATCAGTTACTTCTTTAAATACTTTTGTTTGGGCCTGGGCATAGCATGCTGTAACTAAAAACAGCATCGCTGTTAACACTACTTTTCTCATTGCTTTTTTTGTGGGGGTTTAATTAATGGCTATTTCTTTTTAAAATGCTCAGCAAACTCGCCGTACATACTGTTTGCGTTATTGTCAACAAAAGCCTTTGCAGCATTGGCTTTGTTTTTGTCACTTTCATCGGGGTCTAAAGCCAGGGTGTACATAAACCCTTTTAGCGCTTTTGCATCTGGCGGCAGCGTTGTCCAAAAACCTGCATTTTGTAGTAATGTACAATACTGGGCAAGGCTTTCCCTCGGCATCTGCTCTAACATGGTTTGCAATTGGTAATAATCTTTAGAAATATATTCTTTGGGTGTTACGCCAATGGCTATAAATCTTTGCAACTGCTTGTCGTTATAATTTAACCCGGCAAAAATATTATGCACCATAAAATCGTACCAGGGGTCGTTATTGCCTTTGTCTTTTTCAAGCAGCACACGGTATAAACACGCAGAAAGGCTCATGTTATCAAAAATGTTCCAGATAAGCATCCTTTCTGCCTTTTCCTTTATCGCTTGCGGTATAGGTGTTAATATTGCTCTTTCATCTGATTGCATTTTGGTGTTGCTGTAGCGCACAAGGCAATCAGGGTGTGTTTTAAGCGAGTCTTCAATGTTTGATGTATCCTTAAAACTGTAGTTTCTTGTGGAAAGGCCCTTTGATTTTTTTTGGCCCCAGGCATCTTCATAAGGCAGCTTGTACGCAGTAAAATAATTTTGCAGGGGCTGCTTAAGTGGCTTTTTATAATGCAGGTCGGAGCTGTCGAGCCTTAAAAAAAAGCCTGCATCAAAGGCTATTTTGCTGTTTTTCAACAAAATAATGGCCAGCGAGTCGGCATCACTCTCGTGGTAACGCTGGTGCCGGCTTCTGTCAAAACTAAAATTCTCCACTATTTTCTTCAGGCGAGTATATCTTTCATATTTTGAATCGAGTACCGAGTTGAGGGACTTCTTAAATTCATCCGAAGTAAGCCACTCGGCACGTTCTTTCATCACATTTTCTGCATGGTTAAGTATGTTATGCGAAAGCTCGTGCGCAATAGCAAAGGCTATTTCCTCCCTGGTTGTTGCAAAATCAATAAAGCCAAGGTTAACAGCAATTATATTCCCTCCAATTGAATACGCATTGGCGGAGGAACTCCTGTCTATCAGCAAAAATGGCTTTTCCGTAAAATTTTGCGTATTGGCCTTCACTATTTGGTCAACAATTGACTGCAGGTAAGCAAAAACTTCCGGTTCGTAAACGTAATTCTGTTTTTCAATGGCAATGCTTATAAAATCAGTACGGTTATCCCATATCTCCCTGTATTTTTTTTGGGTGGTTTTATTGCTGAAGATGGCCGGGCATACCCACGCTTTTTTAATGGAGTCCTTTTGTTTAGCGTAGTATATATTAGAAAGTTGCTGGTAAGTGTATAACTGCGAAGTTTGTGCATGCAGCTTTACCAGAAAACATACAAATAACAGGGCGACTACATTTTTTAATGGCATCATAGGGTTAAAAATTTAGACTCGGCTTAATTTGCTAACACTTTGTTAATGGTTCGTGCCGCAATTTATACACTTTAGGCTTAACTAAAGCATACCTGTTACATTTAATGTACTACGTTTTACAAATTGGTAAAAAAGGCATGCCCCGCTTTTTGAGGTTTTAATATTGATAAACTACAGCATACGTAAACATGCGGATTCTATTAATGCAGTTTAGCTGGCATCACGTTTATGCATAACCGCTTACACCACCGCCTCATCTGCAATCAGCAGCGCTTCGCTTATAATCGCCAGGCCCTCGTCAATTTCAGCTTTGGTAATGCACAGCGGCGGTGCAATAAATATATAGTTCCAGCGTACAAAGGTGTACATGCCAAGCTCCTTAATTTTTGCAGCAACCTTGTTCATCACGCCCATTTCGTTGGGCTTTGCGTTAAAAGGTACCAGCGCTTCCCTGGTATCGCGGTTTTTAACCAGTTCAATACACCCCAGCAGACCGGTGTTTCTAAAATCGCCTATGCTGGCATGTTTAAGCTTCAACTGTTCTACCTGTTGCTCAACATAAGCCCCAATTTCCCGCACGTTTTCCATCATGCCATCTTCTTCATAAATATTCAGCACCTCCAAACCAGCAGCGCAACAAACGGGGTGGGCGCTGTAAGTTAAGCCGGTCCACAACATATTATCGTCAAAATAAGCTGAAATCTCGTCGCTTACAATAAGGGCCCCCATTGGTAAGTAACCGGATGTAATACCTTTTGCAGTTGCAATTATATCGGGCACCACGCCGTAATTATCTATGCCAAACCATTGGCCTGTGCGTACAAACCCGCTCATCACTTCATCGGCAATAAGCAGAATACCGTACTTATCGCAAATAGCCCTTATTTTTTGCAGGTAATCAGGCGGATAGGTTAAACAGCCGGAGGAGCCGCTTACGCCCTCCATAATAATGGCTGCAATATTTTCCGGCCCTTCAAACTGCACCACCCTTTCTACATGGCTGGCACATTCGCGGCGGCAGCTATTCATTTCCTGTCCCCAGGGGCAGCGGTAACAATAAGGGTCTTCCACGTGTATAATATTAGGCATCTGCTGCGCATCGGTATGCAGCTTGCGCGGGTCTCCGCCTGCACTCATGGCGCTGCCCGATGCGCCGTGGTACGCCCTGTAACGGGCTATTATTTTATGCCTGCCGGTATACAGCCGGGCAATTTTTATGGCGTTTTCAATGGCCTCGGCACCGCCGGTGGTAAACAGGGATTTTGTAAGGTTGCCAGGGGCAAGTTCGGCCAGTTTTTTACCCAGGTCACCCCGCGCTTTAGTAACGCAGGATGGTGTTACATAACTAACCTGCTGCATTTGCCTTGCCACGGCTTCGGTTACACGCTGGTCGCCATGGCCTATATTCACATTCATCAGCCCCGATGAAAAATCTATATATTTTTTACCGTCATAATCATACAAATACACTCCTTTGCCATATTCAACCGCTATAGGGTTAAGGCCTTTTTGCTTGCTCCACGAGAAGAGGGTATAGTCGAGATTATCCTGAACGATTTCCTGGGTTTGAGACAGTTGCGCAGTTTGTGGCATACAGATAACATTGAGCTTTAAAGGAATATGACAGGTACGAATATACGGAATACTTTACCACCAGTTTAACCGGCTGCTTAAAAATCACTTACCCACAAATACGTCTGCTTTTGTACTTTTACGCTTCTAAACCTTTAACCATGCTTCAAAAAGCAGATGAGATATTTCCGTATGTATTTACTATTTTTCCAGTTTGCATGCTTGTTTACCTATACATTACTGGCAAAAAAGCTTTGGAAATTTTTCCAGCAATAAACACCGTTACCGTGGTGTACCGTAACAGGTTTGCCTCAGGCTATACTACAAAGAGGAGTTTTTGGAAAAATGGCAGGGCCAACAATGCACTTGATGTGGTGGTAACTGATAACGAGCTTTGGCTTAAAAGCATGTTGCTGTTTGCAGCCATAGCACTAAAGATTGGGCTATTGCATAAAATACCGCTAAAAAACATTACAAATGCCACCCTGCAAGGCAACAAAGTAATTATTGATTTCAAAAACGATGCGTTTGAAGATGCCCAGGTAGTTATCATTACCAAAAACCCTGGCGTGTTCTTGCGTGCCCTTGGCACCAAAACAACCCGCTAAAATGCGGCCCGCCGCCTCACCGGCCATTACGCACCTAAACATTTGTATGTTTGTATTTTTAATTAACAGCCGCCCATGTACGATGCAGAGAACACCTTATTTGCCCTTGCCGCAGATTTTATACACTACACCAACCGCTCCGTTTTTTTAACGGGCAAAGCAGGCACGGGTAAAACTACCTTTTTAAAGTACATACGGCAAAGCACCATTAAACAAACGGCTATTGTTGCTCCTACCGGCGTGGCGGCCATAAATGCGGGCGGCGTTACCATACATTCGTTTTTCCAGTTGCCCTTTTCGCCGTTTATACCATTTGCGGGGCGAGATGCGTTTGGGCAAAGCACACGGGCAACAGGGCAGGGAGATAACCCCTCCTCCATTGACAAACACGCCCTGCTGGGCCGTATTAAACTTACCACCGAAAGGCGTAAGGTTTTACAACAACTTGAACTGCTGGTGATTGATGAGATAAGCATGGTGCGCTGCGATGTGCTTGATGCTATTGATACTGTACTTCGCCATTTTAGAAACCGCTATTATGAGCCTTTTGGCGGGGTGCAGCTTTTGTTTATTGGCGATATGTTTCAGTTGCCGCCGGTGGTACCCAACGAGGAATGGGGCATCCTGTCCCAGTTTTACGACAGCCCTTTCTTTTTCGACAGCAAGGTTATTCAGCAGCAGCAACCGGTACACATTGAACTGAACAAGATTTACCGGCAGAACGAGCAACTGTTTATTGACCTGCTTAACAAAGTGCGCAACAATATTATGGATGAGCAGGGTTTTGAGCTGCTTAACAAACATTACAATCCTGCCTTTCAGCCCGGTGAGGACGATGGCTATATTACCCTTAGCACCCACAACTATAAAGCTGATGCCATTAATAACGAGGCCCTGACAAAGCTTACCGATAAGCCTGTTACCTACAAAGCCACCGTAACGGGCGAATTTTTGGAAAAAGCTTTTCCTGCGGATGAAAAACTGTTGCTTAAAAAAGGGGCGCAGGTAATGTTTATTAAAAACGACAAGGAAAAAGAACGGCGTTTTTACAATGGCAAAATTGGCGTTATTACCAGGCTTACCAACGATGTTATACATGTGCAATGCAAGGGCGAGCCTGCGGAAATAGAGGTAAAGAAGGAAAAGTGGGAAAGTATACGGTACACTTTTGATAAGGCCACCCAGCAGGTGGAGGAAGAAGAGGCGGGTACGTTTGAGCAGTTTCCGCTGCGGCTGGCCTGGGCCATTACCATACACAAAAGCCAGGGCCTTACTTTTGAAAAAGCCATTATTGATGCCGGTGCTGCTTTTGCACCGGGGCAGGTATACGTTGCGCTAAGCCGCTGCACGGCGTTGCAGGGCATTGTACTAAAAAGCCGCATAACCAATGCAGGCCTTCGCAGCGACCCGCACATTAGCCGCTTTGCCAGCCTGAAACACTCAGCAGGCCACCTGGGCGAGGAGTTACAAAACGCTAAAATTCAATACCAGCATACTATATTAAAACAGCTTTTCTCCTTTAACATGGCATCTGCCGCCCTGGTGCAGGTGATTAAAACGGTAGACGAGCATGCTGATGCTTTTAACACCGAAACAAAACCCTGGCTGGAAGCATTGCAGGATAAGCTGCTGGCCATTGAAGAAACGGCCAAAAAGTTTGAACCGCAATTAAACAGCCTGCTTGTACAACCGCTGGTGCCGGAGCAAAACGAAACCTTGCAGCAACGTATTAAAGCTGCTGCTGCCTATTTTGCCAAAGCTGTGCAGGAAATTATATTGCTGCTGCCGCAAAGCCCCGCAGTTACTGACAGCAAGCAATACGCCATGGCCTACAACGAGGATATTAAGGAGTTTAACGCACAACTCGCCCAAAAGCTGCATGCCATTAACAGTTGTACCGGCGGGTTTAAGGTTGATGTGTTTAACGAGCAAAAAAAGGCGTTCAGGCTAACGACACTGCAGGTGAATGCCTATGCTGGGGCCGGGGCCGGAAAAAACCAAAAAACAAATAGCCCGCACCCAATATTGCATAAACAATTGCGGCAATTAAGGGATGCGCTTTGCAGCGAGTTAAACCAGCCGGTTTATATGGTAGCCTCGGGCAATACGCTTGATGAAATGGCGCTGTACCTGCCCCTTACACCGGAAGCCCTGCAACAGATAACCGGTTTTGGCAAAGCCAAAACAGACAAGTATGGCAAACGGTTTTTAGATATTATCTCCAGCTACTGCGCAGAGCAGGGCATAGAATCGCAAATACAGCAAAAAGCCCCTGCCCGTGGTAAAAAAGAGCGAAAGGCTACCGGGGGTGATGATGAAAACACAGCGCCGCGCCGCAAAACCGATACCAAGGAGGAAACCCTTACACTATACAGGCAGGGCAAAACCATTAACGAAATAGCGGCAGGGCGAAGCCTTACCCCAACCACTATTGAAGGGCACCTGGCACATTATGTACAGGTTGGCATAATACCCGTTGGCGAACTGGTAAGCAGAGAAAAATTTGTACTGATTGAACCTGCAGTACAAGCTTTTGAAGGCGGCTCCATCACCCCGCTTAAACAACAGTTGGGCGATGATATTAGCTTTGGGGAAATAAGACTGGTATTAGCATGGAAGGAGTTTGAGAAAAGCAAAAGCAGTGCAACGGCATAAGGGTATGCCACTTTAAAAGCATCATACCTTACGGCACGCACTAAGTTTATAACACCATCGCCCAAAAATATTACTGCTGTACCTTTACCGCATGTACACAGGCCGTTTTATAAAAAGCACCCCGCTGCTGGATGGAAGCTACTTTGAGCGGGCCGTTATTTACATTACCGAGCACAATGTAAACGGTGCCGCAGGTTTTGTGGTGAACAAGCCTTATGCCCGCACGCTTAATCAACTGGAAGAGTTTAAATACTGCCCCGCTATACCTTTGTACGAAGGTGGCCCTGTTGATACAGAACACCTGTTTTTTATACACCAGCGGCCGGATATTATCGCCGGCGGTACCCTGGTGGCCAACAATACTTACCTGGGCGGCAATTTTAAACAGGCCATTACACACCTTAACAATAACACCCTTACCAGTAATGACGTTAAGTTATTTATTGGTTACTGCGGCTGGGATGCCAATGAACTTGAAGCCGAAATTGCCGAAGGGAGTTGGGAGGTGATGGAGGAGGGGGAAGTGTTTTAGGTAAACGGATTTCTGCTAATACATTTTTAACTTTTCAAAAACACATAATAATTACGGAGAACCCGACTGGTCAAATTACCGGGACAGGGCAGTGTTAATACAGGTCTTTATTGATACAAAAGCCCGAAGAGTTAAGTACCTTACACTCTTCGGGCTTTTATAAAACAATCCAATTTAATCGAATACTATCCCCCCTACTCCACAATCCTCAGTTTCGCATAGTTCAGCATAATCTTCTTTTCGCCGTTCTGGTCAAACTTCACGGTGGCAATGGGGTTATGGGCACTGCCCTCCATTTTGGTTACCAGGCCAAAGCCAAACTTTTGGTGTTCCACTTTTTGGCCGGGCTGCAGGTTGGTGGTATCGCTGGGCACAAAATCGGGCGCAGGCACATGAGCCACGGTTTGTGGCGCAGTGGGTTTTAACTGCAGGTAAGGCGGTTTTTGGCTGCCGGTTTCCGGCTTGCGGTTGCCTGCGGAGGGCTGCTGGCTGCCAAAAGCAGGTTTGCGGTTACCAGCATCGTTGTACTGTATGCTGTTATCGCTGTTGCCAAAACCACGATGCATCCTTTCAAAGCCAGACCCCATGTTAGAGGAGGAGCTTTGGTTACGCGCACCTCCGCCAGCAAAACTTTTATCAATATAGGTTGCAGGTAATTCTTCTAAAAAGCGGCTGGGCTCGTTCTGCACCAGGCTGCCAAAACGGTAACGGGCATTGGCGTAGGTTAACCAAAGCCTGGCTTTGGCACGGGTAACGGCCACATAAAACAAGCGGCGCTCCTCTTCCAGTTCCTCGCGGGTATTAATGCTCATCGCACTGGGAAAAAGAGTTTCCTCCACTCCACCCACAAAAACCACTGAAAACTCCAGCCCCTTGGCCGCATGTATGGTCATTAGTTTCACCACATCGGCGTTTTCCTTATCATCATCTGCATCGGTAAGCAGGGTAATCTGTTGCAGGTAAGCCCCCAGCGATGCAGATGCACCCGGCAGGCGCGGTGCAATGGCAGCACCCTCCTGGCCCGCTGCGGCTAAGGCCGCTTCTGCCTCGGGGGTAACAATACCATCCTCATCAATCTGCGACCGGTTGGCGCTGTCGTCCACCCACTCTTTAATAGAGTTTAGCAAAGCCTGTATATTCTCGTACCGGGCCAGCCCTTCAACGGTTTTATCGTTAAACAGTTCCTTCACCAGGTTGGTGTGTTTACCTACCTGCACCGCTACATCGTACGCATTTTTTGTTTCCAGCAGGCTTTGAAAGTAGCGTATCATGGTAACAAAATTCTGGATAATCTCCAACGTACCGGCTTTAAAGCCAAACTCGCCAGCACGGGTAAGCACCTCCCAAAAAGTAATATTCTGGTCATTGGCTATCACCATGGCTTTTTCAACCGTGGTTTTACCAATACCGCGCACGGGGTAATTAATAATACGTTTTAATGCCTCCTCATCCCTGGTGTTGGCAATAAGGCGCAGGTAGGCAATCATATCCTTAATTTCCTTGCGCTGGTAAAAGCTAACACCCCCATAAATACGGTACGCAATACCCATACGGCGCAGGCTTTCTTCAAAAGCACGGCTTTGGGCATTGGTGCGGTAGAGGATGGCAAAATCGCGGTTATAGTAATGGTTGCGCAGCTTCTGCTCCTGTATGGTATCGGCCACAAAACGGCCTTCCTCATTATCCGTCATGGTGCGTACCAGGCGTATTTTCTCACCTCCCTCATTCTCCGTCCACAACGCTTTTGGTATCTGGCCCTTGTTGTTCTTAATTACCTCGTTGGCCACATTTAATATGCTTTGGGTGCTGCGGTAGTTCTGCTCCAGCTTAATCACCTTAACATCATCATAATCTTTTTGAAACTGCAGAATGTTTTCGATGGTAGCCCCGCGAAAGCTGTAAATGCTTTGTGCATCATCGCCCACCACGCAAATATTTTCGTGTACGGCGGCCAGCAGTTTGGTTATTTCGTACTGCACGGCGTTGGTATCCTGGTACTCATCAATCATTACATACTTAAACTTATGCTGGTATTTGTGCAGCGCATCAGGAAAACCCTTCAGCAGGTCGTGCATTTTAAGCAGCAGGTCGTCAAAATCCATCGCACCGTTTTTAAAGCACCTGGCCGTATAGGCCTGGTAAACCTGGGCTATGGCCGGGCGGTTGCTGCGCATATCTTCCTGCTGTATATAATAATCCTGTGCATACTCGGCAGGGCCTACCAGGGCATTCTTCGCCTGCGATATGCGGCTGTGCACCACATTGGGTTTATAGTGCTTATCATCCAGGTTAAGCTCGTTAATTACTGTTTTAAGTACACTGCGGCTGTCGTCGGTATCGTAAATGGTAAAGTTGTTGGGGTAGCCAAGGCGGTGTGCTTCTGCACGCAATATGCGGGAGAACACACTGTGAAAGGTGCCTATATAAAGGTTGCGGGCCTCGCTGTTGCCCAGTATTTTTTCAATACGTTCCTTCATTTCGGCAGCTGCTTTATTGGTAAAGGTTAATGCCAATATATTAAAAGCATCCACACCTTTGGCCAACAGGTGGGCAATACGGGTGGTAAGCACTTTTGTTTTTCCGCTGCCTGCGCCGGCAATAATCATTAATGGGCCGTTAATATGGGTAACCGCCTCGCGCTGGGGGGTGTTCAATCCGCTCAAGTAATCCTGCATGGGTGCAAGGTACAGCGATTAACGGAATGAGTAAAGGGATGTGGACAGAAAGCGGGACCAAGCCACCTTAAAAGTTAATTTCCTGTTGAAAAGAAAAACTAAAAATATTGGTGGCTAAAAGCCAACACCAACAGAAGCTCATTTTTTTGAAATACACAACTCAAAAGGCGTTCCTTGCTCCTCACACAGCTTTTCCCCTTCGCGTAAACAGGTTTCCCTATACCGTAAGGCCCCGGTTTAGCAGCGGGTTAGTTTTGCGGCCATTATGAGAAAAGCAGCGTTATTACTTTGTGGCAGTATTATTTTTATAGCAGCAAAAGCACAGTACCGTACCAATGCACAGCAATTGGTTTTAACAAACGAAGACTCGTTAAACGCAGGTACCACCAAAAACAAAACCGTTATATCTGGCTACGGCAGTGCCTTTTACCAGCGCGATTTTAACCAAAAACTTTCCAAGGTAACCCTGGAGAGGGCTGTATTATTTGTAGGCCACCAATTTAACCAGAAGATAGCTTTCTTCTCCGAGCTGGAGATAGAAAATGCCAAGGTGGAAGGCGGCAGCAGCAACGGTGCCGAAATAGCGATGGAGCAGGCTTACCTTAAATTTAACCTTAATGCCCGCCAATACATTATAGCAGGCCTGTTTGTACCACGTATAGGTATTTTAAACGAAAACCATCTGCCGGTAAACTTCAACGGTGTTGAACGCCCTCTGGTGGAAACCTATATTATACCGGCCACCTGGCGCGAGCTTGGTATTGGCTTTTATGGCAAAGCCAACCGCCTGCCATTAAACTACACCATTGCATTGTTAAACGGACTTAACAGTGCCAATTTTGAACATGGCGATGGCATACGCAGCGGCCGTGCCGAAGGCAGCCTGGCTACTGCCAATAACCTTGCCATTACAGCATCGGTACAATATAATGTGGGTGATTTTAAATTCCAGGTATCGGGTTACATGGGCGGCACCGTTGGTTTAACACAGCGTGCGGCAGACAGCCTGGGCCTTAACAGCGGCGCTTTTGGCACGCCTATGTATTCGGGTGAAGCCAACGTACAATACAACCGCAATGGTTTTTCGGCAAAAGCCCTTGGTGCCTACATAAGCTACCCCGAAGCGGATAAAATAAATACCGCCTACGCTAAAAATATTGCCAGTGGCATGTACGGTGCTTATGCCGAGCTTGGGTACGACTGGCTGTATAAACAAAATAAGCCCGCACAGTTTATAACATTTGTACGGGCGGAAATGCTGGATATGAATGCAAACACCCCCGCTGCACCAAAGGCTATTTACGACGGCACTGAAAAACAAACCCACATAATTGCCGGTATAAGCTACCTGCCCATACCCAATGTGGCTATTAAAGCAGATGTTCGTATTGCCCATACAGGCCCGCAAAACCCGGCACTGGTTATTAACCCCGCACCTAATGCACTGCCTTATAAACAAAACAACCAGTTTTTAAATATTGGTATCGGGTATTCATTTTAACTAGTCCATAGCCCATGGTTCATTGTCGATGGCAAGAAACGGCGAAGCTAAGAGGGTAAATACTACTATGTTCTAATACGGTTTTTCGATTTTACTGTACGTAATTGTTCATAGCAAGAAGTTACGAAAAAGAGAAATAGAAAGCTATTACTAATATGAGCTTCGGCTTTACTATGGACCATCGACAATGGACCATGGACAGGAACTCCAAATCTAAAAAACACAACCCATGCAACGCAGGCAATTTTTAAAAGCATCGTGTAATGTGTGTATACTGGGGGCGGCAGGTTTTGCCATGCCTGCGCTAACCGGCTGCGGCCCGGCAAAAATGGCAGTGTATAAAACCAGTGTGTTAAACAAACAAGTACAGGTGCCGCTGAGCCTGTTTGCCACATCGGCTTTACAGATTGTTAGGCCCGAGGGGTGGTATTACGATATAGCTGTTGAAAAAAGGGGCGATAATACCTATAGCGCGGTACTTATGCAGTGTACCCACCAGGAAAATCAGCTTGTGGTTACCGGCAGCGGTTTTACATGCAGCCTGCATGGCAGCCAGTTTGATAAAGAGGGCAATGTGCGCAAAGGCCCTGCGGAAGAACGCCTGCAGCGCTTTGCCACTAACATTAATAATAATAACCTGGTAATTGAAATACCTAAAACACCATAAAATGAAATACAAACTTATTTTTTGCGCACTGTGCGCCTCAGTTGCCTTAACCGCCTGTAACAAGGCCCCTGTAACAACATCCACCACAGAAGATTTTACTACGACCGAAAAACAGGTGCTTACGGAGTTTACCAACAACACAGCCCTTGCTGGTTATTTAAAATTGAGTATTGCCGCCACTAGCCTTAACACCTCGCTACAGGCACTGGAGGTAAATGGCACAGAGGCCAACCTGCAAACAGCCCGCGATAACTGGAAAAATATGCGTCAGGTTTGGGAACAGTGCGAAGGCTTTTTATTTGGCCCGGTAGAGGACAACGATTACGATCCCAATATGGATACGTGGCCAACGGATTATACACAGATGGACTCCCTTATGGCCAGCAGCAATGCGCTGGAGGTTTCAGATATTCAAAGCCTTACTTTATCGCTGCGGGGCTATCACCCAATTGAATATATCATTTTTGGCAATGGCGGCACCCGCAAAGCGGCCGACATTACGGCCAGGCAGAAAAAATACATGCAAAGCCTTTCCACCGACCTTACCAATACCTGTAACGACCTGTATTTAAGCTGGTCATCTGCACCAACCAATTTTGCGCAGCAGGTTATAAACGCAGGCGGCACCAGTGCCAAATACACTACCCGGCAGGAAGCTTTTTTAGCCCTTGCCGGAGGCATGATTGATATATGCGACGAAGTAGGCAGTGGCAAAATGAAAGACCCTTATGATGCCAAAGACCCCCAGTTGGTGGAGTCCCCATACTCCGGCAACTCACTCACAGACTTTAAGAACAATATCATCGGCGCTCAAAATG
This sequence comes from uncultured Parafilimonas sp., assembly GCA_964598675.1. GTDB lineage: Bacteria > Bacteroidota > Bacteroidia > Chitinophagales > Chitinophagaceae > JABDFW01. The sequence goes on along the minus strand of CAZRDD010000004.1, from coordinate 8,942 downwards.
TATACCTGGGCCTTAACAGCGGCAAGGGCATAAAAGACCTTGTTGCGGCCAAAAACAAATCACTGGACAATACCATACAGGCACAGTTTACCGCTGCCATAAATTCATTCGACAACATTACGGTTGACTACGGCCAGGCTATTATAACCCAGAGGGTACAATGCCAGCAGGTAATGACAGCCCTTGTAACGCTTAAAGAAACCCTGGAAAACCAACTGCTGCCATTTATACAGCAAAATATACAGGATTGATTTTGATGAAAACCCCAATATTAAACAGGTATCGAGGAAACGCAAAAGCAGAAGCGTGGACAAAGCAACCATGTTAGCAGAAATAAATCACGTTTCAGGCTCAATATATTTCACATGAAAAAATACTATGTTACCGGCACGCTTGCTTTTATGGTGTTTGCATTCAGCATGTGCCACAAAAGCGGCCTTTTTGAGGAAGATGATTACGATAACAGGCTTAGCGGCGGCGCCGCCACCGTTTTTGATGCAACATCAAAAGCATTTACGCACGAAATAAGCGGGCTAAGTGAAAGGGATGCCCATGTACACGGATTAGGCGATGCGGCATTTGAACAAACCTTTGTTGCCGCTGGTGCAGCACGCTTTGGTGGCCTCGGCCCTGTTTTTAACAATGTATCGTGCATATCGTGCCACCACAATGATGGTAAAGGCACCCCTACGGCGGGGTTTTCAACCTCCTCGTTATTGTTCCGTCTCAGCATTCCGGGTGCTGATGCGCATGGCGGGCCAATGGCCGCACCTGGTTTTGGCGGGCAGTTGCAGGACCAGGCCCTTTTTGGTGTTACGCCCGAGGCGCATGTGGATATTAGCTATACCGATGTGCCTGTAACTTATGCTGATGGCACCACTACCGTATTGCGCAAACCAGTGTACACCTTCAGGGATGCCTATACCAGTTTGCCAGCCAACTACCTGTACTCGCCAAGGCTGGCACCGCCTGTATTTGGTGCAGGGCTGCTTGAAAACATACCGGAAGAAGAAATTCTTTCTTTTGTGGATGCGAAAGATGCTAACGGCGATGGTATAACCGGCAAAGCCAACTACGTATATAACCCCTATAGCCAGGCTACAGAACTGGGGCGGTTTGGGCTTAAAGCCAATACATCAAACATATTGGTGCAGGTAGCCACTGCTTACCAGCAGGATATGGGCGTTACCAGCTATGTGCAGCCCAAAGAAAGCATGTTTAGCCAAAGCCAGTATGACAATAAAAATGACGACCCCGAACTGCCGGACAGCATTTTAAATGCCGTAGCCTTTTATGTAAAAACACTGGCTGTACCAGCGCGCAGAAACACGACCAATATTGATGTAAAAGCAGGCGAAACACTTTTTACAACGCTTAATTGCAGCGGCTGCCACAGGCCAACTATGCAAACAGGCGTAAACGTTACACTGCCACAAATCAGCAATCAGCGGATACATGCCTATACCGACCTGCTGGTACATGACATGGGCGAGGGACTTGCAGATAACCGCCCCGACTTTTTAGCCAGCGGCACAGAATGGCGCACCATGCCTTTATGGGGTATTGGCCTGTTTGAAAAAACAAACGGCGTACCTTATTACCTGCACGATGGCCGTGCACGAACATTAGAGGAAGCTATTTTATGGCACGATGGGGAAGCCAAAAAAGCCAGACAAGCTTTTATGCAGCTTAACCAAACGGACAGGAGCAGACTGATAAAATTTTTACAATCGCTTTAATAGTAGCTGGATATTCTATGAGGGATGAAGGAGTGGTGGTGAACGTGCTTTAAAACGTAACCTGCCACTCTAATAATTTTGATTCGATGGAGCCGTTTCCTTTAAAAAACTCGTGATACTCATCCTTTACAAGGTAAAAACCTGTAGTGCTGTTGGTGGCAGGGTCAACCACCCAATATTCGGTTACACCAAAGCGCTCGTACACCGCTTTTTTTTCCTGTAAGTCGTAATGAGCGGTGGATGGCGATAAAATTTCAATCACCATGTCTGGCGCACCATGCAAACCATCTTCTTGTATTAAATGCTTTCTCTCGTTGGAAATAAATACAATATCTGGTTGAAAAATGTTTTCGCTGTCAAAGTAAATGTCGTAAGGGGCAATACGGGCGGTCCCTTTTTTTGTAATCTTTAGCAGCGCATGTAATTCGGCAGCTATTTCCAAAACAAGTACCTGATGGCGGTCAAGGGGTGCGGGCGACATAACTAGATTATTTTCAATCAACTGTACCAGCGTACCTTCCGGCAGGGTGTTAAAAACCTCCCTCATGGTGCGTGGCGGCCGTATGGTTGTAGTTGTTGACATACTGCAATTTAAACAATTTAGGCTTTGTAACAAATAGTGTACTGTTAAACAACCTGGGGATTTAAACAGCCTACCCGGTTCGCTGCATATCAACAGACACGTGCAGCTCGTGCGGGCCGCTGCTTAGTATAACGCCTTTAAGCGGGCATATATCAGTATAATCACGGCCCCAGCCAATTGTAACATGTTGCGCACCAGGCACCATATTGTTTGTAGGGTCAAAATCAAGCCAGCCTGCACCAGGTAAAAAAGTTGAAAACCAGGCATGCGAGGCATCGGCACCCACCAGCTTTTCCTGTCCTGCGGGCGGCAGGGTTTCTACATAACCGCTCACATACCGGGCAGGCAACCCTACCGATTTAAGGCAGGCAATGGCCAGGTGGGCAAAGTCCTGGCAAACACCTTTGCGCGCTTTAAATACTTCAATAGCGGGCGTTGTTATAGTAGTAAAACCAGGTTTAAAAGTAAAGTCTTTAAATATGCGGCCTGTAAGGTCAAGCGCTGCCCCGCGCAAGGTTTTACCAGGTATAAAAGATTGCAGAGTATAATTCTTAATATCATCATTAAACCCCGTCATCGAAGTAACAGCCACATATTGGCGGGCATCAATATATTCGGTGTTTTGCTGCACCATCTTTTTTATCTCCTCCCAACCAGTATTTCCGTACCAGTTAAACTCCGGGCTGGGTGCTGCCTGTTTTTGAATTACCGACTGTACCGTTACCGTAAGCGCTTTATGCTCCTGTTGTATAGCAAAATAAATAACCTTATTGCCGTAAAAATCTTCGTATTCATCCAGCACATCGGGCCGGGGGGATATTTTTATCTCCGTTTTTTTACAAACCTGCGTGTCCGTATCTCGTGGCAAAAGCTTGGCTATGTTATGGCAAAGGCTTACCGGGCCGTAATACTTGTATTCGGTTTTATGTATGATAACATAAGCCCCGCTTTCGGTTAAACTTCCGGCTAAACCGGTTACGCCAGCTTTAAGTTCCGGGGTTTTATTTTTTACGTCGTTCATTTTAAAAATCAGGCCTCCACTAAAAAAGTATTATCAAATGGCTAACCAATTAAACAGCTATCTCCAGTTTTTTCTTCATCTTAAACCCTCACCCTACAGCTTACTACCAGCAAAAAGCTGTTTCTGCTCCTGCGCGTGCTTAAAATAGGTTTTTGAAATAAGGGCAGGCAAGCCTGCCAGCAGGCCCGTCATCTTATTCAAAAAATCTTCCAGCTTGCTGTAAACAGCATGGTTTTTATCCTTTAATGCCAATTCATCTTTATTGGTAAGCTTTAACAGGGTATACGCCTCCAGCATAAGCTTTTCATGCTCCGGCAATGTATGGCCGGTAACTGTTTTGGGCAGGTGTTGTATGTAGCCCATAATACGCTCAATATAATACAGCAGCGAGCGTGGATTGTTAGGGTCCAGCAACATAAGGTCAATCACCAGCGGCAATTGTATATGGGCCTTGTATTTGTAGCGGTAATTTACCAGCGATTCGTTGCTTTTAAGCACTACTTCCATCAGGTTATAGGCCACCTGCTCCTCATGCACCGGTACAAGCGTGGTTTGCAGCATGTTTAATAATAACAGTCCCTGCTCAATTTTACGGCCGGTATCCAGCATACGCCAACCATGCTCACGCGATATACTCTCACGGTTAAGCCCTGTAAAAGCCGCCATAGAGGTAATAAGGCTGTCCAGCACCCCAAGCATTTTTAAATGCTGGCTTTGCGCCAGCGCTGCAGCCAGTGTCCACTCCTCTTCCATGTTACGTAACACACGCCAGCTATCAGTACTCCAATGCTCGCGCACTGCATAAACGGCACGGTTAAACTGTGCAAAATTTGCCCCCAGGCTGCCGGGCCTTGCTGCATCGTACAATACCTGCTTCAACTCCGGCCAGGGGTTATTTAGCTTTTGCTTGTTATTATCAGTAAACCCCGGATAGGTAAATGTATTTTGCGTAAGCGTTTTAAGCAGTTCCACTTTTGTTTGTACATCGTTATCAAACTGCAGGCTGGCATCTTCTGCTACAAATTTTATAACACTGCGCAAATAGCGGGCGTTGTTCAGCACACGCTCCGCATACCGGCCCACCCAAAAAAGGTTTTCGGCCGTATGGCTGGTTATAATAGTGTTGTTATAAAATGCCGGGTGTACGGCTTGCAGTTCCTTTTGCTGGTTAAGTACCCTGCCTGGCTCGGGCGAGATAATCCAGGTATCTTTACTGGTGCCGCCTGCCTGGTTTGAAATAATGAAGTGTTTATTATCAGCCGATATCCTGGTTAAACCGCCCGGCATAGCCGAATAAGTGCCGTTATTGCTTACCAAAAAATTACGGAACAGGGCATTGCGCGGAACTATTTTTGAACCCGCCAGTGATGGGCTTGAGGAAAACTGTATTTTTTCCTGCCCTACATACAAGTAAGGCGTGGCTTTTATACGAAGTTTGAGTTCCTTTACCTCGCGCACAGACAGGGAAGCACCGTCTACCGATGTGCTGCCCGCCGCATTACGGTGTATTTTTTTGATGATAAGCGATTGTAAGTTGGCGATAACATAATCCATCTCCTTAGGCTGACCGCACCACCAGGTGGCAATATTGGGTATAATAAGGTCGGCACCCAGCAACTTGCGCGATATGTTTTGCAAAAAAGGCATCAGGCCGGGACTTTCCAGTATACTGCTGCCAACAGGGTTGGCAATGCTTACGTTGCCGGAGCGGATGGCCTGTAAAAGACCCGGTACGCCAAGCTGCGAGTCTTCTTTCAGTTCCAGCGGGTCGCAGTAAATACCATCAACCCTTCTTAGTATTACATCAACTTTCTCCAGCCCGCCTATGGTTTTTAGCCACACCTGTTTATCGCGCACCATTAAATCATCGCCCTGCACCAGTGTAAAACCTAAATGAGATGCCAGGTAAGCGTGCTCAAAATAAGTTTCGTTACCCGGCCCCGGCGTTAATATTACCACGCGTGGCTGGCTTTTTTGCCCCGGGGCAATCTCGTTAAGTGCCTGCGTAAGTGTATTAAAATAGGTTGAAAGCCTGCGTACTTTTAAGCCATTGAAAAGCTCCGGCAGTATCTTAGCCATGGCATGCCTGTTTTCCAGGGCATAGCCCGCACCGGATGGTGCTTGTGTACGGTCGTTAATCACCCAAATTTTCCCATCGGGGCTGCGGGCAATATCGGCGGCATAAATCACCAGGCTGTGTTTGCCAGGTGGCTTAATGCCAACGCACTGCCTTGCAAAACCTGCATGATTGTACACCAGCTCCATTGGCAGCAGCCCTTCCTTTATCAGCAGGCGTTCGCCATAAATATCTTTCAGAATAAGGTCAAGTAATGTAGCCCTTTGTACAAGCCCTGCTTCGGTACGCTCCCACTCTGTTTTGCTTATTAAAAAGGGTATCAGGTCAAGCTTCCACAGCCTGCTTAAGCCCGAGGGGTCTCCGTAAATATTGTAGGTAACACCATTTTCCTTAAGCAGCCGCTGTACATCCTGTATACGATTTTGTATTTCATCCGCCCCCAGGCTGCTATATGATTTAAAAAATGTTTGCCAGTAAGGTTGCAGGTTGCCATCCTGCCCCAACAATTCGTTGTAAGAGTATTGGGAGTTAAAATAATCTTCAAAAATAGTGTTGGTTTGTTGCTGTGTCATGCTGTTAAAATGCCTGTATCTGCCAATTATTTAAAAATAGCAAATAACAGTAAACAGGGGGGATTAAATTATTTTAAGGCATATTGTAAGGTACAGGTTTTATACAAGCGGCATAAAACCCGTACCAGGCTATTATTTTTCAACCAGGTCTTCGTCAATTAAGTAAGCCCCCACCTCGCTGATAACCGGGGCCGCTTTTGCCCCTGTAACAGCAATGGTAAAAGAGTCTGCCTCAACCGCACCAAAGGTTAGTATGCGCTTTTTGCCAATGGTAGTACCTGTAATAATTTTAAACTGCTTATTATTTTTTTTGAAGGAGATAGTAAACGATTTTACCCGTTGCCCAAGTTGTAAAGGCTCCTGCAACAGAATACAGTTAAGCTTTTCAGGCTGCTTAAATTTTACTACTATAGCCGAAGCATCGGGCGAAAGCAGGTTTGCAAACGTGCTGCTTTTACCATCAGTAAGTTCGGCAGTAACTGTTTGTGGCGCGTTGCCTGCAAACAGCGTTACGGTTGCACCCGTGGCAAGATTATTGCGAAAACTTTCTTCTCGCAACTGCCTGAAACCGGCAAGGGCGGCGCTATCAATTTCATGTATAAGCCCGCGCCTGTCTGGCGGAACATTCAATAACAAATTAGCCCCCCTGCCTACCGATTTAAGGTAAAGGTTAAATAACTGCTGGGGAGTTTTTACCGCAGTATCCTCGCTGGCGTGGTAAAACCACCCCGGGCGTATGCTAACATCGCACTCAGCAGGTATCCAGGTATGGCCGTTTATGTTACCGCTGTTAAGGGTATCTGTTGGTGGCGAACCGGCCCCCCTGGCAAAACCAGCAGTATCAAGGGTGTTCCAGTTGGTTTTGCCTGCAAAACCGCTCTCGTTACCCACCCACCGTATATCCGGGCCAATATCGCTGAACACCGGGGTGTTTGGGGCAATACTGCGCATAGTAGCCTCAAACCTGTGCCACTGGTATACCTGTTTTTTACCGTTGGGGCCTTCGCCATTGGCACCATCCCACCAAAATTCAAAAAGCGGGCCGTAACGGCTAACCACTTCTTTCATCATATTTATGAAAACGGTGTTGTATTCGTCTGTGCCATATTTAGGATGGTTTCTGTCCCACGGGGAGAGATAAATGCCCATTTTAAGGCCATATTTTTTACAGGCTTCGCTTAACTCTTTCAGTACGTCGCCCTTTCCATCGCGCCACTTGCTTTGGGCCACTGTGTGTTTAGAATACTTAGTGGGCCACAGGCAAAAACCATCGTGGTGTTTGGCCGTAATAATAATGCCTTTTGCACCAGCAGCTTTGGCCACCCGGCACCATTGGCCGCAATCCAATTGGGTGGGATTAAATACTTCTTCATGCTCCGTACCCTTGCCCCACTCCAGGTTGGTAAACGTATTGGGGCCGAAATGGGTAAACAGGTAAAAATCTAAATCATGCCATTGTTGCTGGCGGGGGGACGGCACCGGGCCATAAGGCTTTACCGTTTGAGCAACCATTGTTTGGCAAACTGCAAAGGCAAGCACAGCAGTAATAACTCGTTTCATTAAACGAATATAAAGGCGGAGATATTACATTTACGTTTTTGGCGAATTTATTGTCAGAAAATGTGAATTATCAAGCAGTTAGATGGTTGAAAACGAGGTGATTATTGCTAAAACAGGCTACTTTTTACGCAACCACAGCAGGCTTCTTTACCACCGCACTATGCATTAAGCTTAAAAAGCGGTGCATGGCCTGCATATTTTTAACATCATCAACCACCAATAAAAAGTTTTTAACCACCTGTTTAAGCCTGGCTTTATTGGTGCCTGTTTGCAGGTACTGGATAATATTGTGAAAAACAGGTGCCTCAAAATATGGGCTGTCGTTTTTATTAATAAAGTAACAGCGCAGCGTATCGTCTTTCAGGCTCATTTTTTCAAAACCCAGGTCAACTGCCATCCAGCGGCAACGCACCGTGGTAAACAGGTCTTCCACCGGCTTGGGCATGGGGCCAAAGCGGTCTATTATTTCCTTATGAAAAGCCACCAGGTCTTCTTCCTTCTCACAGTTATCCAGGCGGGTATACAGGCTTAAGCGCTCTGTTATACTTTCCACATAACTATCAGGTATCAGTATTTCAAGGTCGGTATCAATGGTACAATCACTCACAAAATCATCCTGTTTGCTTATCTCCTCTTTAAACAGGTCTTTAAACGAGGTGCGTTTAAGCTCTCGGATGGCCTCATCCAAAATTTTCTGGTACATTTCAAAGCCAATCTCGGCCATAAACCCGCTTTGCTCGCCACCCAACATATTGCCTGCACCACGTATATCAAGGTCGCGCATGGCTATCTGGAAGCCGCTGCCCAAATCGCTAAACTGTTCCAATGTTTGCAGGCGCTTACGGCTGTCAGCAGGCAGGGTACTCATGGGTGGTGCCAGCAGGTAACAGAATGCTTTGCGGTTACTGCGGCCTACGCGCCCACGCAACTGGTGAAGGTCGCTCAGGCCAAAATGATGGGCGTTGTTTATGATAATAGTGTTTACATTGCTTATATCCACGCCGCTTTCTACAATATTGGTACAAATAAGCACATCGTACTTACGGTCAATAAAATCAAGTATGCGTTCTTCCAGTTCGTTACCGTCCATCTGGCCGTGGGCAAAAGCAATGCTAAGGTCGGGGCAAAGGCCCTGAATCAGGGCTTTCATTTCGCCTAAACCCTTCACGCGGTTGTGAATAAAAAACACCTGGCCGCCGCGCTCGGTTTCATAATAAATGGCATCACGAATATTATCGGGGTTAAATACCTGCACCTCCGTTTGTATAGGCTGTCGGTTGGGGGGCGGGGTGTTGATGATGCTAAGGTCGCGCGCGCCCATAAGGCTAAACTGCAGGGTGCGAGGTATAGGGGTGGCGGTAAGGGTAAGGCAATCCACATTTGTTTTAAG
>CAZRDD010000003.1:16690-29228 GCA_964598675.1 uncultured Parafilimonas sp. | reverse complement strand
TCGCCTCCCCAGTTTAATCATATCTGCCGCAGCGCCCTGCATTGGGCTGCCAACGGCGTTTCGTTCAGCCAGCCGTCCTACCGTAAAGTTGGATGAATTAATATCCCTCAGCCAGCGCTTTCTGCCAACAAGGGTTTGCACATAGCCATTCTCTTTGGCAAAGTTTACGGTATCGTCCATGTACTTGTTTATACCGCTGAACTCCTTTTTATAATTATCAATTATTTCTTTTGCCTCTGTTCTGCTTATGCCCAGGTTATCTGCCAGGCCAAAAGCCCCCTGGCCATATATAATACCAAAGTTTACACTTTTGGCTTTGTACCTCATTTCTTTTGTTACATCGGCTTCGGCAATGCCGTACACTTTTGCAGCGGTGGCAGTATGAATATCCTTACCGCTTTTAAAGGCATCGCACATATTGGGGTCGCCGCTTATGGCAGCCACAATACGTAGTTCAATCTGGCTGTAATCGGCACTTATTAAAATGTGGTTACTGTCGCGGGGTATAAATGCCTTGCGTATCTCCCTGCCCCTGTCTGTACGTATGGGTATGTTTTGCAGGTTAGGGTTGTTGCTGCTTAACCTGCCGGTAACGGCCACTGCCTGTGCATAACTGGTATGTACCCTGCCAGTTTTGCGGTTTATCATTAATGGCAGCGCATCTACGTAGGTTGATTTTAGTTTGGTAAGCTCCCTGAAAATGAGAATATCTTCTACAATGGGGTTATTATGGGCCAGCTTTAACAGCACATCTTCGCCTGTGGCGTATTGCCCCGTTTTTGTTTTTTTGGCCTTGGGGTCTAACTTCAGTTTATCAAACAGCACTTCGCCCAACTGCTTGGGGCTGGCAAGGTTAAACCTTACCCCGGCACCGGCATATACATTTTGTTCGCTGTTGTGGGCTTCCTTTTCCAGCTCCTTTGAGTAGGTTTTTAAAAAATCCATATCAATACGCACACCTTCAAACTCCATATCTGTTAACACCTTTACCAGCGGGTTTTCCACCTCGTAAAATACTTTTTCAACCCCTCTTTCGGCAATGTAAGGGTGCAGGGCCTGCTTAAGCTGAAGGGTAATATCGGCATCCTCGGCGGCATAGTCTTTTATTTTCTCCACTTCCACATCCCGCATCGTGCCCTGGGTTTTACCCTTTTTACCTATCAGCTCTTCAATATGCACGGGCTCGTAGCTAAGGTACTGCGCACTAAGCAGGTCCATATTGCGCCTGCCTTCCGGTTCAACCACGTAATGCGCCAGCATGGTATCGTAAATGTTACCTTTAAGCTCAATATTATACCATTTAAGCACCAGCATATCGTACTTAATATTCTGGCCCACCCATGTAATGGATGCATCATTAAACAATGGCAAAAATTTTTGCAATAAGGCTTTAGCGGCCTCCTGCCCGGTGGGTACGGGTACATACCATGCCTCATGCGGCTTAACGGCAAAACTCATACCCACAAGTTCTGTATCATTGGCATCCAGCCCGGTGGTTTCGCTATCGTAACACACTTCCTTATGGCCTTGCAGGGCTGCCAGCAAAGCCGCTATTTGCTCGTCTGTATCAGCAAGAATATAATTATGCGGTGTATTATTAATGTTGTAGGCTGCGGAAAGGGCCGCCTCGCCAGCATCATCGCCGGGTGCAATGGTTTTGGCAGGTGCCTTTGATGCCACCGTATTACCAAACAGGTCTTTCTGGGCATTTTCGTTGGCTGCTGGTTCGGCCGGAGGCGCAAACATATCTACCTGTGTGGCAGATGGGGCAGATTGAAACACGTTAAACTCTTCGCCCAATATCCTTTTGCCCAGGGTTTTAAATTCAAGTTCCACAAAAACCTCGGTCATCTCTGCCTTGTTCCATTCCTTTAACTTGAAATCTTCTTCGTGAAACTGTACAGGTACATCGGTTATAATTTTAGCCAGTTTTTTGCTCATCAGGGCACTTTCCTTTCCTTTACGCACTTTTTCGCCCAGCGCCCCTTTAATATTGTCGGCATTGGCTACCACGTTTTCAAGGGTACCAAACTCTTTTAACAATTTAGCGGCTGTTTTTTCGCCAACCCCCGGTATGCCGGGTATGTTATCCACGGCATCACCCATCAACCCAAGTATATCCACCACCTGCTCAACCTTCTCTATATCCCATTTCTCACATACTTTTTTAGCATCCAAAATTTCTACGTCACCGCCCTGGTAGCCGGGCTTGTAAATGTATACGCTGGGGTGTATAAGCAGCTGGCCATAATCCTTATCGGGGGTAACCATATATACTTCGTAACCCGCATCTGCAGCCTGCCAGGCAAGTGTGCCTATAACATCATCGGCCTCGTACCCATCAAGCTCCATTACCGGCAGGTTAAAACTGCGGATGATGCGCTTAATATCTTCCAGCGAATCCAGCAGGTCTTCCGGGGCTTCCTGGCGGTTGGCTTTGTATTCAGTAAAATCGGTATGCCTTTCAGTAGGGGCATGAGTATCAAAACACACAGCAAGGTGCGTGGGTTTTTCCTTTGATATAAGGTCGTACAACGTATTGGTAAAACCAAACTGTGCATTGGTGTTCCTGCCTTTGGATGTAATACGCGGGTTGCGTATTAGCGCATAATATGCGCGGTAAATAAGGGCAAGCGCATCTAATAAAAACAATTTCTTTGTCATAACACTAAGGTAATAAAAGTGGTGAAACCGTAACACGGCAATCGTTAACTGCAAACCGCCCCAATGGCAACCGTTCATGGGTGCATGTACTGCAACCCGCGGTTGCAAACAATCTATCCTCTTACTTTACAAAATGCTTTTATACTCACACGCCAAACGGCAAGCAGGTTGTTACCCTGCATCAGCGCATGTTATAAAAGCCTGCAACCGTTTAGTAATCAATTTCCAGCTTCAGTTTTTCCTTCAACTCCTTTAGCAAGGGGTATTTTTCTGCAATACGTTCAAAACGCTGGCGGCTGTTTAACAGCAGCGATGCTGGCACTTCTTCTTTCTCTCCTTCTTCCACCACCACTTTAAACGAAATACTGCGGTTGCTGAAGGCTTCCTGCACGTGCGGGGCCAGCATCATTTTTTCCTGCTCAACAAACTTTTGCTGTGTAAGAGCGAATACGGTTATCGTAAAAAAGTTGTCAGTATCAATACTAAGCCGGGCGGTGCGGAAGGTTATGGTTGCCGAGTGTTTTTGCTGTTCTTCCAGCTTATCGGCATACTGCATCCAAACCCGGTGCAGTTTTTCCATATTAAGCGCTTCGGCTTCCTTAATCTCTTCAATAATGTAATTGTCGCCGTATTTATCCTGCAAGGCTGCCAGCAGGTTTTTTTTAGGCAGCGGCGTGCCTCTTTGCGCTGGTGCGGAAGGTGGTGCTGCTGGCGGGGCTTTTGTTACCGGCTGCGCAGGTGCCGCTGGTTGAGATACCGGGCTACTGGCTGCCGCCTGCGTTACAGGCGTTTTTTTTTCCTCCACAAAAAGCTTTGCGCCGCCCGGGCTGGTGGCGTTGCCTTTTTCGCCAGCAACAGGCAAAGCTGGCTGACTGGCTTTTATTTGCAGCGATTGTACAGGCTTTATTTTATAGGCTACAGGGCCATCAACCCGTTTTTTTTTAACAACACTGCCATTCTCCATAGAAAGGTCAATGGCCTGCTGTAAAAAATTTAGTTTAATAAGCGCCAGTTCTACGTGCAGGCGCTTGTTACGGGCCATCTTGTAGTTTATCTCCGCCTCGTTTAAAATATTAAGCGCACTAACTAAGTAAGCGGTGCTTACTTTGGCAGCGGTTTGGGTGTATTTATCCTGCATGCCTTCCACCACATCTAAAAGCGATGCCGCCCGCACATCCTTACAAACCAATATGTTGCGCATAAACTCTGCAACGCCGTTCAAAACCAGGTCGCCTTCAAAGCCTTTGCGGTTAATTTCATCAAACAACAACATACCGCCAGCCATATCCTGCTTCTGCAGGCTGTCCAGCAGTTTAAAATAGTAATCGTGGTCAAGAATGTTGAGGTGCTCCAGCGTATTTTGATAGCTTACGCCCCCGTTGGTAAAGCTTACTATTTTATCAAGTATGCTAAGGGCATCGCGCATGCAGCCTTCGCTTTTTTGCGCAATTACCTGCAGGGCTGCTTTTTCTGCATTAATGCCTTCTTTAGTGGCAATGTCCTGCAAATGCTCAACAGTATCGTTATTGGTAATACGCTTAAAATCAAATATCTGGCAACGGGATAATATGGTGGGCAGTATCTTATGCTTCTCAGTAGTGGCCAGTATAAAAATGGCGTAAGGTGGTGGCTCTTCCAGCGTTTTTAAAAAGGCATTGAATGCACTGGCGCTAAGCATGTGTACCTCATCCACAATATACACCTTGTACCTGCCTGCCTGCGGGGCAAAACGCACCTGCTCCACCAGCGAGCGTATGTCATCTACAGAGTTATTGCTGGCAGCATCCAGCTCGTGTATGTTCATTGAAGTGCCCTCGTTAAACGAGCGGCAACTATTACAGGTATTGCAGGCTTCGCCATCGGGCTGCAGGTTTTCGCAGTTAATGGTTTTGGCCAATATACGCGCACAGGTTGTTTTACCCACACCACGGGGGCCACAAAACAAAAACGCATGCGCCAACTGTTGGTTTTTGATGGCATTTTTTAGCGTAGTGGTAATATGTGCCTGCCCCACAACCGTATCAAAAGCCTGTGGGCGGTATTTACGTGCTGAAACAATGAATTTATCCATAGCCGGGTTGCAAGATAGTGAGATTTATGGAGAGGAAAGGGCGGTGTGGAAAAACGAATAAGGCACCAAACACTATATCCCTTTAAAACAAACTGATTACAGGCTGATGTGCCCTTTACCCCAAAAAAATTAAGAAAAAGCTTATCAAGCTTGTTCTTCCTTTTCGGCTGAATGGTGTTTTTTCATCACTTCTTCGTAAAGCTTCTGGCTTTCGAGCGTTAGTTTATCAAAATCAATATTTACACTGGGTATCAGCTCTAACAGAATGTTTATTCTGCCTTCTACATCCAAAAACTTATTCAGCACCACTATCCTTTTTTGTTCAAGCAGGCACCAGCCACTTTGAAAAGTACCACGCTCGTACCGGGTAATATACCCGGACTCCCCTAAAATATCTTCCAGCTTATCCAATGTTGTTTTTGTGTACTTCATGCTGCTGCACCCTGAAATTTAATACTGCAAAAATACTTTGTTATGCGCTAATGGGTGGTTGTTTTATCCACACAATTACATGTAAAGGTATAAAGTAAATGTGGGTGGGGTTTTCTAATCAGAAAATGCCCGGTGTATTTAAATAACGCTTTGCCACCTGGCAGGAGCCAGGGGTTTGGCAATGTATAAACTTACCTTATAAGTACCGTGGTGCCTTTTTGCTGGTATTTTTGGCCAGTATCAACATTGGTGAAGGAAAGATACCAAACATAAACGCCACTTGCCTGCGGGTTGCCATTAACAGTACCATCCCACTTGCGTGTCCAGTCTTTTGTTTCAAACACCTGCTGCCCCCAGCGGTTAAATACTCTAAACTCCAGGTTAACAGCTTTGTATGCGTTAAGGGGGTATAAGTAGTCGTTATGTCCATCTCCATTGGGCGTAAAAGCAGAAGGAACTGCTATGTAGCAGTTATACAGCACTTTTACTTTATGGTATATGGTATCCGAACAGGGAACATCACTTTTTACAATCAGCTCTACGGGGTAAAAGGTTTCCCTGGTTGCGGGGGGATAAATTTGAATGGGCGGGTTTTGCTGCGTACTGCTGCTGCCATTGCCAAAATACCACGTCCACGAGGTAACGTACCCGGTACTGGCATCCTTAAAAACAGCGGTATCGTTGGGGCAAAGGAATAAGGGGAAAGTAAATGCAGCATGTATTTTACCCAAAAGGATAAATTTTTGCAGCGATGAATCGGTACAAAAACCATTTGATACAGTTAGTTGTACCGTTTTGGAGCCGGAATCGGCATACGTTCTTGTTACAGAAGGTACTGAATCGGTATACCCATCGTTAAAAAGCCAGTGCCAGGTATTTATATCGTTGGTACTGTTTCGGGTAACAGTAATAACATCTTTAGTACAACCATGCGTTAAATCAAGTGCGAAAGCGGCAGAAACAGTATCGTTGGTGGAAAAAGTAAGGGTTTCGCCAGAGGGCACCTCTTCGTGGCACTCATCAAAAAGCGTATTGCCATCGCTGCCCTTTTGCAGGTGAAGTGTATAAATACCTTTATTTACCACCGGGGAGGCCAGTGTAATAATGATTGTTTTAGAGGTTTCATCAGGGCCGCATATCCCTTTTGCAGAAGCTATGGTAACAGGGTAAGGGCCTGTTATTGCAAAATCGCTGCCATTGGGGGCAATGGTATTACAATCTATATTTTTTTTAAATACCAGTTGCAATGTTTTAGGTGCACAGCCTACTGGGGTAAGGCTATCCATATCCACCGCCTTGGGCGGGGTAATTTTAAAGGGCAGCGTATCGCCTGCAGCTATACCGTTGCCACAGTTATCTAAAAGGGTATTTTGATCGGCACCGTTTTGAATGATTACGTTGTAGTTTCCGGCAGGCAGAGGGTTACTCAGTGTAATTACAACGGAATCGAGGTCGAAACCGGAATTACAATTATTACCCGTTACGCCTGTTACTTTTGCCAATAGCGGCGCAATGGTAAAGTCGCTTCCATCTGGTGCCAGGGAGCTGCATTTCATTTTTTTGGTAAGCTTAACACCTATTTTAGTACCAGGGCAGTTTGTTTGAACGGATTTAAGCGCTGGTTGCGTGGTATCGGTAATTACTGCGGTGCCACCACCAAAAGATAAACCGTAACCACTTTGATTATCACCCGAAAAATGGCTTACCATTAACAGGTAAGTATGCCCCACTATTAAATTTGGCATAGTGCTGAAAGTATTTACATTATCTGGCGGGTATGAGCCACATTCAACATTGGCTGTGCCAGCGGAACTGGCCCCTGTATTGCCGTAAGTGCCCGCGCAGTTGGCACACACAAACAATGAGTTATCGGTATAAACATCTTCGGGGTTGTGGCCTGTTATATCAAACAACTGCCAATCATAATCATCGCCCTGGTTTACTGGCTTTATGGCAAAGGCAAGATAACCTGCCTTGTAGCAGGTAAACCTGTACCAAAAAGGGTTGGTATCAAAATAAGCACCGCCCAAGCCACTACAGCCTGGTACATGAATTTCGCTATTCATGCATATAGGTACAGACGATTGAACAAAAGTACTGGTGCCGCAAACCGGAAATGCAGTTTCGGGCCGTTGGCCCAGTGCTGTACAAGGCTGTGCAAAAGCCAGCCAGGGGCGCAGGGTTAGCAGCAGCAATATAACAAGTAGTTTACGATACATTGTTTTGATTGACCAATAAAATGACTCTTCTGTTGCATAAACGGCAGCACAGTAAGTAATCAGTAATTAAAGGCAAGTTACTTAACAATAGGCAAACTTAGCAAAGCCTTTATATACCGAAAATATTGAATAGCCCGTTTTTACTTTACCGTAAAAACGTTATTGCCCCTGTTGCTGTCTGGTAGTTTTTTATCCGGGTCAAGCGCTACAGATGTTACAGCTTGTTTTGTTGGCAGGTACACTGTTTGTACTTTGTTTTGCAGCCAGGTTTCAACCGGCAGTTCAAACCTTTGTTTGGCCCCATTTGCCAGCGTTGTTTCTACAGTAACAGGCATCACCAGTTTTTCAAGATTTGCCACGGTAACCTGTATGCCTTCCGTGGGTGTACTGCCCGCATAGGTTACATTGGTTATGGCCTGGTCCAGCGGCCAGTTGTTTAAATACCATCCGCGCCAAAACCACGAAAGGTCTTCACCGGCCTGGTTGTTCATGGTATTAAAAAAGTCGTAAGGGGCCGGGTGCTTAAATGCCCAGGCATTTATGTATTGCTTAAATGCATAGTCAAAACGTTTCTTCCCCAAAATATTTTCCCTTAATAAAATAAGGCCAAAAGCGGGTTTAAAATAGCTCATAGGGTGGCGGTATTTTTCAGGTATACCATCGGCCCTTGTGAACATAGGGGGCGCCAGGCTATCGTTAAGCAGGGGTGCAATTTCATCTGCCGGGTTGCCGCCACCGGGTGCATATTCTGCATCGCGCTTGGGCGCAAACTCGCCTTCATTTATAACATTTGACGCATATACATCAATAAATGTATTAAACCCTTCGTCCATCCACGCATAGCGGCGTTCATCTGAACCCACAATCATAGGAAACCAGTTGTGCCCAATTTCGTGCGCGGTTACCCAAAAAAGCTCCTTGCCGGTATCGGTAATACCGTCAAATACAATACCGGGGTACTCCATACCACCGGCAATGCCGGCTTCGTTAACTGCTGCCGGGTAAGGGTATACATACCAGGTGGCCGAAAAATATTCAATAGATTTTTTAAGGTACTCGGTTGCCCTGTTCCATTTATCGGGGCCAATGCTTTCCACCGGGTAAACCGACATGGCCAGGCATTTCTTTTTATTGGGCAGGTTAACCTTTGCTGCATCCCACACATACGCCCTTGATGCGCCAAAAGCTACATCCCTGGTATTGGCCATTTTAAAATGCCAGGTTTGTGGTGTTTTGCCGGTTGGTTCATCAATTTCGGCAGCGGTACGTATCATTATGGTGCTGTCGCTGTTACGTGCCTGCTCTAACCGGGCCAGTTGTTTGGGGGTAAGCACCTCTTTAGGGTTCACCAGTTCACCGCTGCCAGCAACTATTACGCCTGCCGGTACAGTTACCTGGTAATCAACATCCCCATACTCGCAATAAAACTCGCCACTGCCTAAATACGGCAGGGTACTCCAACCCTCTAAATCATCGTACACACAAAGGCGCGGGTACCACTGGGCTATCTCGAATATTTTACCATTTTTGGTATCAGTATAATCTGTGCGGCCGCCAAAAGCACCGGGTACCTGGTAATTGTATTGTATGTCAATGGCTATTTTACCACCATTGCCCAAAAGGGCTTTTTGAAGCCTTATTTGTAACCGGCTATCGGTAACAATACAATCAGCAGGCACCATTTTGCCATTTTGCTCAACCTGTATACCGTTAAAGTTGTACCCGCTGGTAAACTCCTTGCTGGCATAATCGGTAAAATACTTGGAGCGGGCATCAATGGTGAAGGAGTTTTGGTCGAGCTGAAGCCAGATGGAAAATAACGAATCGGGGCTGTTATTGGTATAGCGGATGGTTTCCGTTGCGTAAAGCTCCTTTTTTATAGTATCAAGCGTTGCTTTAATAGTATAGTCGGCCCTGTTTTGCCAGTACTTAGCCCCCGGCGTACCGTTTGCTGAACGGTATGGAGTGCCGTAACCTGTGTAAGAGAGCGGGCTGAAGGCTTCCTGCGGACTAAATTTAGATACAACTGGAGAAGACTGACCGAACCCAATATTAAAAACGGCCATTGAAACAAGCGTAGCCAAAAACAATTTAAAACGATGCATGGTTGATTATTTAGCAGGCGTGAAATTAACTAATTGAAAACTATGATGGTTTAACACCATTGTTTAAGCTTGGGAAATACTAACAAATTCAGAAAAAAATAACATAAACGTACCGCAAAACAGCAGGCGAATATTTTAAAAGATGCCTTCCAGTTCTTTTAAATGGTGTATCATAAATTTTGCCTGTACATGGGGTTGTACCCTTAAATGATTAACAAAAACAGTATCCAGCCCGGCATTAATGCCTCCCTGTATATCCGCATCCAGGTTATCCCCAATCATAATGCTCTCGTGCTTTACAGCACCTGTTTTGGCAATGGCGTACTCAAAAATTTCACGGTGTGGTTTAAGGCTGTTGCTGGCTTCGGAGGTAATAACCTCTTTAAAATACCCCTGCAGGTTACTGCTGTTTAACTTGTTGTGCTGAATTTTTTCAAAACCGTTGGTGATAAGATGCAACTGGTAACCTTTGTTGGTTAAATAATCCAGAATTTCGATGGTGTAGGGAAAAAGATTTTTCTTAAAAGGCAGGCGTTCCAAAAACTGCACGGCCATCAGCCGCGAAAGGGTATCATCTCCAATCTTAAAATCAAGCAGGGTAAACCACATCCTTTTCCAACGCAGCTCTTCCTGCTTAATAAACCCCTTCGTATACCTGTCCCACAGGCGCTCGTTGTGAAAGCTGTAACGTTCAAAAAAGTAATCAAAATCGGTAATACCCCTCTCGGCAAGGCCATTTAAACAATACAGTTCAAAAAGCACCTCCTTTGCATTTGTTTCAAAGTCCCAAAGTGTATGGTCGAGGTCAAAAAAGAGGTGTGTATAAGGCATACGCTGATTGTACCGTTTGTAAAATTTCGGGCAAAAGTACAACAGATGGGTTAGGAAGTGTGGGTTAAATATTATACCTGCGTTATATACAGCCACTGGGCAAGGGTTTAGAAAGCAAAAACCTGCCCTGCATTTTGGCAGAACAGGTTTTACATTGCAAATTAAACCCGATTAATTAACTGCAATATTTTTTGCAGATGGCTTGCTTACGCTGTCTTTCTTAGGCAGCAGCAGTTGCAGTACACCTCCATCATAAGTAGCCGAAATACTGTCTTCACTGGCATTCTCTGGCAGCGTAAAACTGCGCGAAAATGCAGAATAGTTATATTCCTGCCTGGTAAAGTTCTCTTCGCTTACTTCTTTGTTCTTTTCCGACTCGGCTGCAATGGTTAATACATTGTCTTTTACATCAATCTTAAAATCTGTCTTCTTCAGGCCCGGTGCTGCAACGGAAATTTTGTATTCCTTTTCATTTTCGGAAACGTTTACGGCGGGTACCGAAAGAATTTTATCGAAACGATATTCTGGCCACCCATTCCAGGGCTTTAAAATGTCGCCGATAAATGCAGGAAAAAATTCGCTTTTTTTAAGCAGTGATTGTGATGACATGATCTACCTCCTCTGTTTTTGATGTTTTTATAATAATGGTTAAAAACAAACACACGGGTTAACAAAGAACATTGTTACACAGCATCGGTATATCAAAATACTTTTGATAAAAACCTGTAAAAGCTGTGTTTTAGTTCAAGCAATATTTTTTCAGAAAGGTGTACGGATTCACGTAAAAAATGTTGGGCATCAACTATATCCAAATCATCAAGCCCCAACGTTTTTTTTGTTTCTTCCTGTAATCTGTCTTTTTGTACCTGCACTTTGTGCCTCAACACCTGCAGGTTTTCTTTTTGCAGAATAAATTGGTTTTGAAAATGCTCGGCAGTTGTTAAAACTGTGTTTTTAGTGTTTTTTGTGGTTACTTCGGCCAGGCGTTCGTTAAAAATGTCTAACTCCGCCAGGTAAAAGTCAATACCCCTGCTCCATTCGTTCAGCTCATGGCTGAAAAATTCTTCAATTGACATTGTTTTGATTTTATTTATTGTTAGCAAACTTATTCGGCCACCGCCAATACCGGAATTTGCGGGTTAAGCGTTATTTGTTTTGACTGGCTTTTATGCAAAAGCGAATTAAAAAAACTGTGCTTGCGCGAAATGACTATTACAAGGTCATCTTCATGCTGCACAGCATAATCGTTTATAGCCTGCTCCACATTATAGCCGGTGATGAAATGTGTATGGGGATTAAACTGTTCAAGCTGTTTAAGCAGGTGGGCAAATGCGCCAGAGGTATTTAATTCTTCTTCCGGGTTTTCGGTAACATGTACCACTTCAACAGAAGCATCGAAGATTTCCACCAATTCTCTCAAAATTTCCAGCGGCACTTCATCAATATCCTTAAAATCAGACGCGAGAACAATACGTTCAATGGGTTTGAAAATAGCACCCTGCGGTACCACCAATACCGGGTAGTGAAGATTTTTAACACTGTTAAAGGCGTTACTGCCAAAAATAAAACGCTCTGCCCAGTTGCGCCTTTCGGTACCAATAATCACTAAAAAAGGTTTTTTACTTTCGCAGGCTTCCTCAATTTCATGCAGCATGGTGCCAGCCAGTACCCTTGTTGAAACGGTAACGCTCCCCCTGGTTCTTTCCTCTACTGCTGCTTTTAACGCCAAAAGTTCTTTTTCAGCATCTATCCTTATAGAACTGTAATCGTACTCAGATATAGGCATGTCAAACGATACAGGCAACTGAATAATATGTATTAATACAAGGTTGGCATGCATACCGCTGCACATATCTGCCGCATAATGTACCGCATTGTGCGCGCTTTCGGAGAAGTTTGTGAGTGCTATTATGGTTTTCATATCACCAGTGTTTTTAGGCTTTATTTTTAAATGCCTGCCCAAAATTAACTCACCAAACAGCGGGCCAACCATGACTGTAATTAGCCTTGCAGATGATATTTCTCAACTGCATAAAACTTTTGCTGTGCCTGTATTTATGGCTGTGCAATGTGTTTTTTTGATAATCAGCACCTTATAAAAAATGGCTTGGAAAAGCTATTTTAGCCGCTGCCTGGCGGCGGGCTGTTGTTGTACTGGTAAAAAACTAATGAATATTAATGCCTGTTTTTATGGCAGCAAAAGGTTGTTTGCCTGC
>CAZRDD010000003.1:0-16680 GCA_964598675.1 uncultured Parafilimonas sp. | reverse complement strand
CATTTCAACTTCGGGCAGGTTGCAAAGGCTTGTACCCTCGTGCAGGGTTGCGGCGGTACCGCAAGCTATACCATATTGTACCGCTTCTTCCAGCGTGGCCCCCTGGTATAAACGGTATACAATGCCTGCCACCATACTGTCGCCTGCCCCTACTGTACCCACCGCCTTAACAACCGGCGGCTTAAACTGTTTTTGCATGTTTTTGGTTACAAGTAAAGCTCCTTCTGCACCAAGCGATACCACTACCACCTGGCATTTACCCTTGCTTATAATACCCGCTGCTGCTTCAGCTACCTGGCTGCCCTGCAGGCTGGTTACACCAACTATGCTGCATAACTCATTAATACTTGGTTTTAGCAGAAAAACCTCTTCGTTCAGCGCCATTTTTAATGGTATGCCGGAGGTGTCAACAATAAACCTTGCGCCTTTTTGTTTGGCCATAGCGCCCACCCTGCTAAAAATATCTGTGGGTACGCCCGGCGGCAGGCTGCCGCTGGCTATTATAAACTGCACGCCTGTTTGCATGGCAAGCACCTGTAAAAGTTTTTGCCACTCCTCTTCAAACACCTGCGGGCCGGGCATAACCAGGCGGTATTGCAATTGCGTGCTGCTATCGGTTACCGTAATATTCTCCCGCGTATCGTTGCGGGTATGTATAGATTGTTGCAGAACACTTTCTTCATCAAGCAGTTTTGCTAAAAAGTCTCCGGTTGTGCCTCCTGCCAGGTAAATTGCTTTTGCATGTCCCCCCAGTTTTTTTATTGCCCTTGCCACATTAATGCCCCCGCCGCCCGCTTCGGTTACAGGCAGGGACGTATGCAGCTTTTTTTCGGGTACAAATGCAGGCACCGTTACACTTTTGTCAAGTGCGGGGTTAAACGTAATTGTAATTATAGCTGGCATGGTAGTGGCTTTACAGTATTGCAAATGTTATAAATATCCCCGGCTTTTTTGTGTTACCTCATTTGGTGCCGCCAGGTTATTTTGCCAGCAATGTAAGTTGTAAAAAGAAGTAGCTGCAATATTTGCCAGCCCTTCGCAGGTGGCAAATGCCTGGTTTGGCGTAATAAGCACTTGGGGCATGTTAAGCAGGGCGGCTAAAATGGCATCCTCCCGCAGGGATGCTGCCCTTGTTTTGTTTTCCCCGCTATTTTGCTGCTGGTAAACATCAGTACCAAAATAACCAATGCGCCCTGTTTGCAGGCCTTCATAAACATCTGCATTGTTAACTGCAAGGCCATGCCCTGTGTTAATTAGCATAACACCTTGTTTCATTTCGCTTATTACTGCTTTGTTTATTAAATTATTGCTGCCAGGCTGTAATGGGCCAAGCACGGTAACAACATCGCTGGTGGCGCACAATTGTTCAAGGCCAACATAGTTTACATGGTAATTTCGGGTTAATTCAATATCGGGGTAGGGGTCGTAGGCAATTAACCGGCAACCAAAGCCATGCAATATTTTAGCCACAAGTGTACCTGTTTTACCAGTGCTTATAATGCCGGCGGTTTTATTGTTAAGGTCAAAACCCAGCAGGTTATCAATGGCAAAATTGTAGCTATGCACCTGCCTGTTTGCAGTTACAATTTTTCGGTTAAGTGCCATAATCAAGGCAATTGTGTGCTCCGCAGTTGCATGGGGCGCGCCTGTTGATACATTGGCAACCCTTATGCGCAGTTCTGTTGCTTTTTTAATGTCAATATTATCATATATGGCAGCGCGTGTTGTAATGTATTTAATGCCATTTTGTTTAAGCAAATCAAGTGTTTTGCTATCTGCATCATCGTTGGTAAATACAACGGCGGCCTCGCAACCCTTTGCAAGTACAGCGGTTTCTGCCGACAAAGGCTGGCTTACAAAAAGCAGGTTGTAGCCGTAAGTATTTGCTTTTTGCAAATACTCCTGTTCAATCATTTTCGTGCTGTAAATAATTACTTTCATACGTTAGTGGCTCTGCATTAATTGCAGCAGGCAGGCATTTATTGCACAAAAAAATTGCTTTTAAAAATTATCGCTATACAAAAGTTGCCTTGAAAGCAGCTTTAATACTTGACACCAGTCAGTAGTTACAATGATTATAATCACCGTAAAAAGTGAAGGCTACGCGCCATGAGTAATATCACTGCCCGTAGTGATGAATGTCATTTTATCCTCGTGGGGGCCTTGATACCTTTATGCAAAACAATTATTATGTTCGGAAATTTGAGCGTTGCAGAAATTGATGCATTTATACACCGGCAGGGTGTAGGGCATTTAGGTTGCCATGCAGATGGTAAAACTTATGTAGTACCTGTTAGCTATGCTTACGATGGCAAATATATTTACGGCCATACCGAAGAAGGCCTTAAGATTAATATAATGCGGAAGAACCCAAATGTATGTTTGGAAGTGGATGAGATAATAAACATGGCAAACTGGAAAAGCGCCATTTGCTGGGGAAAATTTGAAGAGCTTACTGATGAAGAGAGCAGAAATGAAGGCCTTAAAAAACTGCTTGAACGGCCATTGCCTTTTATTGCCAGTAAAACAGTTATCCTGTCGCCCGTATGGCCTTTTCCACCATCAGATTACAGCCTTATTGGCGGCGTGGTTTACCGTATTTTGGTTGAAGAAAAATCCGGCAGGTTTGAAAGCGGGCACGACGAGGCACATTACGAGCGTTGATAAGCAAGAGCCGCTGTGATGCGGCGGTTTAAAAATAAGAATGCTAAGTGTTGATATTGCTGCCAAATGCCTCTACAAACATGTATTTTTTTGCTTTGCCATTCCTTCTAACGCGTACATTATCAATTATTTAGGTTTGTATTTCGATTCCTCAAAAATTTGTTTGGCCGGTGTTTCAAGCAAGTTTTGCAGGGTACGTTTTGCATCCTGCCCCATCCATTTTTTTACAATCTGCCAACCTACAAACTGACCAATAAAACCTGGGGATTCTTCGCCCAGCGCTTCCGTTTTAGGGGCATCGTTCATATAGTCTTTTGTTTGGCCGGGGTCGGTTACGTATAACAGGTTTTCGTTCTGCACAAAGTAATTCCATATTCCGGCCTCATTATCGTAGCAGCCTTTTAGCTGTTTTGCTGTATACCCCGTTTTTAGGGTATCGGACGTTTCAGGCATCAGTTCATCCAGCAGGTACATTTTTTTACCCGCTTCCACCATCTGGTATACCAGCGGCTGGTTGGCTTTGCCGTCTGGGTAAATATCTGCAATAATATTTTTTATGCAGTTTACGGGTATATAAGCCGCCTCAAACCTGCGGGACTGATACTGCGGGTATACATCGGCTATAAAGTCGGTATTATAGGCCGGGTAGTTTTTGCCAAGGTATAACTGCAGGCCTACGGCCAGCCCGCTGCTGGTAAGCACATTGCTGTAGCCTTCCAGCGGGCCTACAAATGTTACTATGCTTTGAGGCAACTTGTATTTAGGAAAATAATATTTTACAAACTGCAGGGCATGCTTAACCTCTTCAGCCGTTTGGGCAATGGAAGGGTATTTGGCAATAACGGTATCATACACAGGTTTATAATCGTGTATAAACAGTTTTACTTTTGCCATTGTGCTATCCTTACCCGGCGGAACTGCCAGCAGGTTAAAAAGGTAGTCGTTTATAAACTGGGGGTATTTTCGTTGCAGGGCATCCAATGATGCTTCTATATGGGTAGTATCCATTGTAAAAAAATCCCTGTCAAACCGCAGTGTGTCTAACTGTATTTTAATACCCGAAACATCGGGGATGTTTTTTTTGGGGTGGCACGAAAAAGCAAAAAAGGCGATGCACAGAAAAAATACCATTCTTTTCATACCGCTAAATAACGGTAATACTGCCAAAGGCGTATGTATCAAACAGGTTTTAAACCATTTTTAAATAAAGTTTGTATCAAACCTGGCACTTTTATCTGTTATAAGTGCAATACCTACTGCTTATGCCAAATGCTTTTTAGAGTACTCGCAAAAAAATACCTGCATACGGCTAACAAACAGCAGTATGCAGGTAAATGAATGGTGTTTGTAAAATGAAAAGGCTTACACCCTTATGTAAATTTTGTTTTTATTAAGCCACCAGCCAAAGCTCCAGCAAACCAGCATGTAGGTAACGGCTTGTAATAATGAACCTATATAAGGTGTTGCAAGGCTGAATATATTGAAGTTGAGCCAGCTCCATAAATTTTTACCGTCAATATTAATAACGTAAAACGCAATTATAAGCAACTCGCTCAGCAGGTACACCGGCAGCGGGTTTTTACCCAATATTTCAAAAAAGTTAGTCCATCTGCCGGTTGAATTTTTAAAGTCAATCAGGTAGATAACACCGGAAAGTATCAGGCAATCAAGCCCTACTGTTTGCAAAACAAAGGAGCTTGTCCACAGTTTTTTATTAATGGGGAAGGCGTAATTCCAAAAATGCGCAATTACCAGCAGTATAAAACCACCCAGCATAATTTTGGTAAGGCCTTCGTAGGTTTTACCCTTTTCCTGCACGTATTTGCCCACCACAAAGCCGCCTACTACATTACCAATAGCGGGAAAGGTTGACAGAGAGCCTTCGGGGTCGAAAGGAAAACCTTCACCCATATACATGTGTTTAAGGCCAATCAGCCAGGTATCTAATTTTATAACGGCGTTGGTATGTATGCCAAGGGGGTCAGGGGCATCGCCAAACAGCATCATCACCGGCCAATAAGCAATTAGTATAAGGATGGTGATAATAATGGTAGCCCGCAATTTGAAAAAGTATATCATAAGCGAGGCAAACATGTACCCCAGGGCTATGCGTTGCAATACACCAAAAATGCGGGTATTGTCAATTGACATAAAGCTCCAGTGGCCAGTGGCATCGGGCCGTACAAACGGAAACCAGTACATAAGGAAGCCCAGCAGAAAAATAATAAATGTGCGTTTAAAAATTTTGCCAAGTACCTGCCCGGTTGAATAACTGCTCCATTTGCGCATCACAAAACTCATGGCATTGCCCACCGCAAACATAAACGAAGGAAAAACAAGGTCGGTTGGTGTAAACCCATGCCATTTTGCATGGTGCAGCGGGGCAAAAGTTGTTTCTTCGTTACCAGGTGTGTTTACAATAATCATAAAACAAATGGTCATGCCCCTAAACACATCCAGGGCTGTAAAACGTTGTGCTTCCTTTACAATAAACGGTTGCTGGTTGGTGGCCATAACAAGCTTCGTTGGTTTAAAAAATGAGCGATAGAATTGCCTTCACACAAAGCTTCTAAGGTAAATGAATATTGTTTACCAATAATAAAGGGGCTACAGTAATTTTTTAATGAGTTGAATGATGAGCGATAACAAAACACTTGCAATTATTATGGTAGTAACCGGAAAATAAAAACTAAAATGCTCCTTTTCAATACGAATATCGCCGGGCAAACGGCCAAACCAGCGCAGTTTATCATGAAAAAAATACACGATAATACCTGCTGCTACCAGTACAATGCCCGCTGTTATAAGATACTTACCTGTTTGCATAAGCGTATAAGCTTGCTGTAATATGGCTGTTATCACAAAAAAACCAGCAATGTAAATTTATAGTAAAACCTTTGCAGTTGGCTAACAGAAGTATGTTTAAAACATTTAGATTAGCAGAATAATACCATTTATGGTATACACGCATTAAACACACCTGTATGTTAAAAAAGAAATGGTTGCGTTATACACTTATTGTAATTGCGGTGTTGGTTATTGTATATTTTCTTGGCCCCAAACCGGCAACACCGGTTTACAGCAGCAATATGCCTGTAGTGCCAGCCGATGCAGCAGCTTTGCAGCAATATGTTACCGGGCTGGAGGCTGCCCATAAAATTAAACCCAATAACCAGGCAAGGATTGTTTGGTACAACGATAGCCTTAAAAATAAGACCGACTACGCCATTGTTTACCTGCACGGCTTTTCGGCCAGCCAGGAGGAAGGTGCACCCATACACACCAATATTGCGAAGGAATTTGGTTGCAACCTTTATTTAACCAGGCTTGCCGAACATGGCGTTGACACCACAGACCCAATGATAAATATTACCCCGGAGAAATATTGGGAAAGTGCCAAGCAGGCGTTGGCCATTGGCAGGCAACTGGGTAAAAAAGTAATATTAATGGGCACCTCTACCGGCGGCACCAATGCACTGCAACTGGCGGCGACTTACCCCGATGAGGTGGAAGCGGTGGTGCTTATGTCGCCCAACATAGCCATTTTTGATAAAAACGCCCCCCTGCTTGATAAGCCGTGGGGCCTGCAGATAGCCCGGCTGGTTAAAGGCGGCAAATATGTGGTTGCGCAGGATACCAGGCCTGTTTACAAACAATACTGGTATTACCAGTACCCGCTGGAAGCGGCTGTACAATTACAGGAAATGCTGGAAACTACCATGACCAAAGAAACTTTTGCCAAAGTAAAACAGCCCCTGCTTATGTTGTATTATTACCGGGACGAGGTACACCAGGACAGTGTTGTTAGCGTACCGGCCATGCTTAACATGTTTAGCCAGTTGGGTACCCCCTCTGGCAAAAAAATAAAAGAAGCCATACCTTATGCAGGCAACCATGTAATGGGCAGCTATATAAAATCCAACGACTTGCTGAGCGTGCAAACAGCCATTGAAAAATTTATGCAGGGTACCCTTAATTTACCCAAAAACAGCAACAGCGCCATTACTGCGGTTACCGTAAAATAATGGCTAGCTTAAGCCCTTGCAAATAATAATTTTTTCATAAAGCCTTTGCTATAAAAGCAAATGCACTTATGCCACACAGATTGTTTATACATTTGCTGTTTGAGCGGAGAATGTGGTAGCAGTAAAAAGCTTGCCGGAAAAATTATTGTGACAAATGACGCGTAAAATCATATTTCTTGTAAACCCGATATCCGGCA
Source organism: uncultured Parafilimonas sp. (assembly GCA_964598675.1). Classification (GTDB taxonomy): domain Bacteria; phylum Bacteroidota; class Bacteroidia; order Chitinophagales; family Chitinophagaceae; genus JABDFW01. The sequence continues at coordinate 9,794 of CAZRDD010000003.1, read as the reverse complement.
CTGCAAGAAAAGAAAACACCATAAAGGAGATAGAAAAAGTTGTTCAGCAAAAAAAACTGCAATATAGTTTTGTATCAACCAACCCCGCTGGTGATTATGGCTTTTTGAGAGACTCCATAGAAAAGGATGGCATTACTGATATTTTTATTGTTGGTGGCGATGGCACCGTTAACCAGGTAACCAATGCCTTGCGGGGGGTGAAAGTGCGTTTTGGCATTATACCACTGGGCAGTGGTAATGGCCTGGCTTTTGCTGCTGGCATAAGCCACAAACCTATGCAGGCACTTGAACAAATGCTTACAGGCACAGCAATACCAGTTGATGCTTTTTTAATTAACGATTATTACTCCTGTATGCTTAGCGGCGTGGGGCTGGATGCCAATGTTGCGCACGATTTTGCCGGCAAAGCAACACGCGGACTTATAACCTACACACAGCAAACCATTATTAATTACTTTAAGGCGCACCCTTACCAGTTTGAAATTATTATTGATAACTTCTCCTTTTTTACAGAGGCGTTTTTTATAAGCATCGCCAATGGCAACCAGTTTGGTAACAACGTAACCATTGCCCCCTTTGCCAGCCTTAACGATGGCTTGGTTGATGTGGTAATTGTTCAAAAAATGAACAAGGCAAAACTACCTTTTGCCATTATTAAGCAACTGCGCGGCAACAATAAGTTGCAGCAATTGGTTGATGATATGGCTAAAAAAACAGTGCTTAACTTTAGAACAAGCGAGCTAACCATTAAAAACTTAAAACTGGCCCCGTTACATGTGGATGGAGAACCGGTAAAAACAGATAGTGAATTAAGTATAAAAGTGCTTAAACACTGCTTTGAACTGATACACCCGGTGTAAGCGAGTACATGGTTGATAGTACATGGAAATAAGCCTGTTTGGTGTTTGCCTCCATCAAGTTGCTTTAGCCTGGTGAGGGGAGGGGCTTAAGAACGAGATAGTTCAAAATAAGCCATGATTGAAGAAGTGTACATTTTATTATTATCCTATGGCCTGGCTTTCATTAAATCGCCTATTCTTTTAAAAGACTGTTGGTTAAATTTATCGTACAGGGCTGCTGCAACATCTGCTTTTTCTGCTGCCGTAAGGTGAAAGCTTAAAGATGCAGAACTGGTTTTGTTTTCTGAACCATATTCAAACAAAACCCTTTTAAATTTTGGCCCCAGTACCTGTGCCAAATAAGCGGCCTGGTCGTTTTGGTTATAATCCTGCAGCTTAAACCAGTTATTCTGCAATGCTAAAAGTGGGTTTAGAATAAGGTTGAGGAAGCTGCTGTTCTCCACTTCATTATCCCAATTGCTCAGCCGCCGGTCGCGAATTTCAACCAGTACAATATCGGAGGTATTTTGTTGAAGCCAATCCTGAAAGGTATTTACAAACCGCAGCGATGTTGACAGGCCAAAGTTATCGCGCAGGCCTGCATCCATTACATCAATCACCGGGTTTGTGGGCAGCCATACATTGGGTAGCGCATAGGGGAAAGTAGCGTTCATACGCAGGGCAGAAAGCACCCCCAAACCCAATGGGTTTTGCTTTTGAAAAAATGAGGTATAGTCAACTGCATCCGGGTCGGGAAAAAAATTAGCGCCACTGTCTTTAACATGCTGCATTAAAAACCGCGCAGGGTGGGTGGCAATCACCATTTGCCTGCCATCTCTGTTAATGGTTGAGCTAAAAAACATGCAGGGTATTGTGCCGCTGCCCTCGGCCCCGGCATAATCGCCCACCGTTTTACTCAGCAGGCCGTGCGTGTTTTCGTTCAGCCGTTGCTCAAATGCAAAGCCCCTGTCCTTGGGGTAAAAATTGCCGTTGGCTTCAAACCGCTTTACCGGGCCGGTTAAATCCCTTGACACAAACGAAGCAAAAAGGGGATTGAGTAAATCCTTGCTTATATCATCCACGTACCTCACATCTCTCACCGAAGAAATATTGCCTTTTACTTTTTCCCAATACAACTGCCTGAAGTAGGCAGCCCCCAGCATACCGCCAGAGGCCCCCGTCATAAGTATGGTGTGGCGCATTATTTCGCCATGGGTAATACTGTCAAGTGCCTGTAATACATTAATGGTAAATGCCGCACTGCGCAGGCCACCACCGCTAACATTAATGATAAAAGTAGTGGGTTTGCCTTCGCCTATTTTTTGTTTCCAGTTGTTTAATATGCCTTCATATACTTTTTTGTCCGCAGCAGCGTTTTCCGGTGCAGCCAATTGTGCTATGTCCGCCTGGCTGTAGGCGGGGCGCTCATCTTGATTATTATAGTTTAGCCCGTAAGCTTTGTTGCGCGGGTCAATTATGTTGTGCTGGTACAGCCAGTTTACGCCCAGGTACAAAATAATTAGAATGGGTATGGCCCAGTTACGTAAAAACAAGGTAACCGCACCGGCAGTAGCTATTAAAATGGCAAAGAATACAGTAATGCTGGCTGCTGCTGGAAATTGAAAGATTCGCTGCTCCGAAAAAAAGCCGATGGTAATTAAAAAAATGAATGCCAGTAATATAATAAGCACAGCAGCAATGTGGTGGCGTTTAAAAATAGTATCAAGAAACTGCTGGCTGTAATGCTTAACGGCCCTGGGTTTGCGCAAACCCAACCTGGCGCTCAAAAACCAGTCTACACGTATCTCTTCTTTATCATGCTTTCTTCTTTTTCGGCCCGACAGCTTATCATACCTGGTGTTTGCATTGGCTATTACTATATGCATGCGCCGGTAAATGGTTTTATCTGCCCCAAAAAAATACATCGCTGCAATGGTTATAGATAGTGCCAGACCAAACAAAAAGCCTGCCGTTAAAAAAACAATTTGCCAGGTATCCATCAGCTCCTGGTAACGGGCATAATGAATACCATATATAAAATAAGTTACCAAAAACACCAGCGGAATAACTGCATTATTTATGCAATACTTTAAAAAAGGTTGTGCCGTTGTAGCTAAAAATTTTATTTGTTTTGTTAGCAGTATAAAAGTGGTAATGTTCCAGCTCATTATAAAAATGGCAATGGCAAAGCCTACAATGGCAGCGCTTAAAGCATTTACTTTATCAAGATATTCCGGGGCAAGAAACAGCGAATTTGCACCATACGCCTGCAAAAAATTACCGCTTATGGTAGCAAACATAATATACCAAAAAACAAGCAATACCTGGTAACGGCGTATATGCAGCAATACTAACTGTACGGGCAATGAGTAAAAAATTCCGGCCAGGTATTTTTTCATTATGCTGAATTATTTAAGCAAACCGTTAATGGTGCATTGTTGCTTTAATGCAAAAGATGCAAAGTAAAAATATAACAGAAACGTTATGCAGTAAACAGTTATTTAAGGCCAGGCATGCGTTACAACTGTTAAAATTAGGCAACTTTAAGCCGCAGGTTTAACAGCAGTATAAAAAGTATTGATGAAAGCAACAGGTGTACAGGCTGTACAAAAGCGGGTATACCCAGGCTGGCCATTACCAGGCCCGATGCAACACTTAACAAAACTATTATAAGCAATGCAACAGCGTTTTTTTGCAGGCCGCTGTAAGCCAGCCCACGCCAGGTTACCAGCAGGCAAACCGCAGCCAGGGCAATGCCTATAATTTTATGCAGGGTAAACTGGCTGTTTAACTGGCCTGTCCATAATGCCCTTTCGCTGTAGCCAAGCCCTTTTGCAATAGTATCTATTTGGGCGCGCACGCCTGTACCTATAATTATTTGCGCGAGTGTTACCGCCATTGCAAGCAGTAATAACCCTTTAAATACGCCGGAGGTAACCCGTGGCCGCGTACCAAGTTTGTTGATGATAATTACCGGTATGGCAGCCAGCGCCAGCGCCGGTAAAAAATGCGCGGATATTTGTACCAGCCCCAAATTGGTATCAACCACTACTTTGCCCAGCCAGGCTTCAAATACTACCAGCAGTATTAACCCGGCAGATAGCCATACAATACTTTTTTGTGTTTTGTAAAACTTGTTAACCGACCATATGATGTGCGCTATTAATAAAAAGCCCAGTAGGCCGGTACAAAGGCGATTTACATATTCAATCCAGGTTTGGTATACCTCAAATTTGGCGTAATTATGTTTCTCGTATTGCTGCCAGTTAGCAGTGTTATAACCGGGGCCGCTAACAAATGCTTCCCTGGCATATTTTAAACTGTCGTTATAAATAATAAACTGCCCTTTTGCATAGGCATGGTTTGGCTGAAACATTACCTGGTTGTACGCCGTTGGGGGAATAATATAACCAAAACAGGTGGGCCAGTCTGGGCAGCCCATACCGCTTTGGGTGGTACGTACAATACCCCCGGCCAGTATTACTACAAATACAGATACCATAATAAGGCGCGTAAAACGTATGTACCCGGCATTAGTGTTCATACAATCTGTTTTAATGATGGCCGCAAAGGTAATTGTGGAATAAATGTTACGAACTGTTTTGTTTGAATGAAATGGAATATCCAATTTTGGCAGATACGTATGCTTAAAAGTTATTATCAACAAAATACAATTGAAGCGGGTTGAGATGAGGCTGGCCGGGGCTGTTATGCCGGGCCGGTATTTGCCGCCGCCGTTATTTTGCCACCAGACTTTGCCCACCCCGATTTAAACGACAGCAAAAAAGTAACCGCCGCAAAAAGGGAAGAGCTGAGGCAATATATTGAGGCCAACGCCATAAGCTATGCTGTAGCGATGGTTGATAATAATGAAATTGACCGCATAAATATTTTAAAGGCCTCGTTTAAAGCCATGCACCTTGCTTTGGATGCGCTTACCGTTAAGCCCGAACTGCTGCTGATAGACGGAAACCGTTTTATTGCCTATAATAAAATTGCCCACTGCTGCATTATAAAAGGTGATGGCTTGTACGCCAGCATTGCCGCGGCAAGTATACTTGCCAAAACCGGCAGGGATGATTATATGAGGAAGCTGCACGCAGCGTTTCCGCAATACAACTGGCAAAAAAACAAAGGCTATGGCACTGCCGAACACCGCAAGGCTATTGAAGAATTTGGCTTATGCACCTACCACCGGCGAAGTTTTAATATTGATAGTAAACAGGAGGAGCTTGACTGGCAGCAGGGTTGATGGTAAAATTCTGCTTGCAAAAAGCACAATGCAGCGTCATTGTTAACCCTGGCTAATTTTCTTATCCTGTAGATGACTGTTTGCGGGGATTTTGCCATGTATTCCAAAACCGTAATAATTCTATCTCATTCTTAACGGGTTTGTAACGATAGATAAGGGCTACCCTCTTATGTATTAAGGTAAAACGTATATTAGGGTATTTAGCACTCCTGGAGGAGCCAATCAGTGGTTGACCGGCAATATTCTGAATCTTTTTCTCTGTATCAGTTATAAATCTTTTTACTTCTTTTTCGGTCCAGTCTTTTTCAAGGTACCCTATGTTTGCAATATATGTTTTAAGCGCATTGGGTGTCCATATTACCTTACAAACCATTGGCTGTATCTTTTCTTAACTTCCTCATGCGAAATCCCTTCTCCACGGTCGCCCTGCAACATAGCCTCTTTCACTTCTTCCTTTACTTCGTCCGGCATGTCACTCCACCAATAACTGTCCGCATCTGCTTCTATCATCGCATAAATCTTCTTTACCACATTTTCATCAGCGGTTTCAATAAATACTTTTACCCTTTCCCGCATTTTTTTAACACTGCTCATAAAAATATTATTCATCTAAAATTAATTCAATTTTTCATACAAAAAGCCTGTTTGCAAATTGGGGTTGTTAAAAATTGAAGCATTATTACAGTTAGTTAAAGCAATATTTACCGCTCTATTTTCCCTCTACCGGGTAGCCTTTATCAATCCAGTCTGCTTTAAGGTTGTGCGCCAGGTTAAGCAGTTTAGCATTCGTAAACTTTAAATCGGTAAGCAGTTTAAATGCAGGGCGTACATTGGGGCAATGCTCAAACGGGCAGCAACCACAGTAAATAACAATATTTGTGGTTTTAGGCAGTTTTGCCAGTTCCTCTTTCCATTTTTGCAGGTTGGCACTGTCCCTGGCAGGCCCCATAACAATACTTCCTTTTATACCGCCGCCAAAACCAATACTAAAGATAACAGGTTGTGTGGCAGGGTTGCCTATTGTTTTAGCAAGGTCGGCAGGCTCGGTTAGCTGCTCTTTTGTCCACGTTTCGGGTGGCCCCTGTTTCCCTTTGTTTTTAAAAGCAACAATGGTAAAAAAGGCGGCACACAGCACCAAAGTCAATATCATCTTAGGCATAACTCAATTTATTTGTTGTAAAGCTATTATATTTTGCCATTGCGTTTGCAGGTATATGGCAGCCGTAAAAATTAGCAATTCAGGTGCCTATAAGTGGCATGCCGCTTGCAACAATAAGTTTAATTGTAAACTTTATTAATAAAAACTTCGCCATACAGCGGGGTTTTATATTTTTACCGCATTAAATACCCGCCATGCATTTGGATGACAGAGAGTTGTTGCACCAGTTCAGGCAGCCTGAAACAAAAGAGAGGGCCTTTACAGCTATTATAAAAAAACACCAGGAAAAGCTGTACTGGCATATAAGAAGGATGGTTGTTGACCATGATGATGCCAACGATGTATTGCAAAATATGCTTGTGAAAGTGTGGAAGTCCCTGGAAAATTTTAGGGAAGACAGCCAGCTTTATACCTGGCTTTACCGTATTGCCACCAACGAATCAATTACTTTTATTGAGCAGCGCAAAAAAAGGGCCTCCGTTAGTTTTGGGGATGTGGAGAGTAATTTATCCAATAAAATTGTAGCTGATAAGGACTTTGATGCCAACCGGCTGGAGTGGAAGTTGCAACTGGCCATACAGCAACTGCCTGAAAAACAAAGGGCTGTGTTTAACCTGCGCTATTACGACGAAATGCCTTACGAAGAAATGAGCCGGGTTTTAGAAACCAGCGAAGGTGCTTTAAAAGCAAGCTACCACCATGCAGTAAAAAAGATAGAAGAGTTTATAAAAAATAATTAAACCTGCGGGCCCTTACCGGGTCAAAAGCTGGTGAGTTATGGAAAAGAAGGAAAACATATTACAGGAATTACAGGAAATAAGCCTGGTTGTGGCAACCATAAGTAACCGGAATGTTTATTCCGTACCCGCCGGTTACTTTGATGCGCTTGCTGATAATGTGCTTGCTGACGTGCAAACGTTAAACCAGCCAGCGGTACCCGCACCTTACAATGTACCCGGGGGATACTTTGATGCACTTGCCAGCAACATACTAAAAAGGATTAAAGAAGAAGAAGGCAATAAGATACTTCAGGTGCATGAAGAGCTTGAACAAATTGCCCCCCTGCTTAACAGCATAAGCAAAACCGCCCCTTTTAATGTACCAGCAGGTTATTTTGATGGTGTAGCTGCAAGTACCCTTAACAAATTATATAATGAAGCAACTGTAAGCAGGCAGCCCGAAATATTTGCGGAACTTGAGCAAACGGCTCCATTACTTAACAAAATAAACACTGCATTACCATATTCAGTACCATCAACATACTTTGAGGGAATTACAGCCAACGTCTTAGACAGTATAAAAGCTGCTGAAGAAAATATCGGGGCCCAACAAAGCGAAGTTTTTGAAGAACTTGAACAATTGGCCCCTGTACTAAATACCATTGCCAAAACCGGCCCCTACAAAGTACCCGGTGGGTATTTTGACCAGTTTAATATACCAGCACACACTTTAGAAAATTTACCTGAAGCCAAACTGGTGCACATACACCACCGTAAAACGCGCTGGGTTACCTGGCTGGCTGCCGCCAGTATTATTAGTATTTTGGCTACGGGCGGTTTTTTATTCTGGAGCAACAAGTACAACCAAAATAAACCGAGTATTGAGAGCAACCTTGCCAATGTTAGTGATGACGATATTAGCAACTATCTTAATACCCTGCCTGTACCGGGCATTGAAGCCGTATCAACATCGGTAATGGACCAGGAAATACCCGATGTAAAGCCCGTAATTAAGAATATGAGCACTGAAGACATTAAAGAATATCTTAATAAAAACAGCGATCCGGGGGAAAAAGGTATAAAAGACATTTAATTTTGATTAAATATGAAAAAAGTTTACTCCGTTATATTTTTTTTATTGTTGTGTGCTTACATTTGTAAGGCACAGCCGGGGCAAAGGCTCGAAGCACTAAAGGTTGCCTTCATTACAAGGGAGTTAAACCTTACTGCGGAAGAAGCACAAAGTTTTTGGCCTGTTTACAATAGTTTTACAACAGAACTAAAGCAGGCCCGGCAAACGTACCTTAATGATGAGATTGCGTTTGGGGAAGCCAGACTAAACATCCAAAAAAAATATAAAGGCGACTTTAAAAGAATATTGGTTTCTGATGATCGCGTAAACCGTACTTTTATTATCGAAGCCAAGTATAGAGAATTGTTAAGGCAAGTTTTAATAGACAGGCGCAATAAAAAATTCGACCCCAGATAATCCAAAAAATAATATTATTATAATATCTTAATATACGATATTTAACTCGGTGTTTTTCATAGGTTAGCAACGGCCAGCCCTTTCTAGGGCGGGCCTATTTTTTTTTAAGGTTAAATACATTGGTGTTTTGGGAATAAGCGAAAAATTGGGAGCAGGCTAAGGTCTTTTTTGTTTTATCCCCTTTTTATGTGACACTTTCCTCACCTTTGCTTTATAATCAATATTTATCCCCACCCCATTTATGCAATAAAGCCCTTGTAACTGCTTAATTTAAGTGGTTCAATCGTGTTTGAACCAAGGCCTCATGATTGGGAAGTTCTGGCTTTTTGCCTGCAGAGGATTGTTGGCGGACACGACTACAGGGTTGCCAAGATTTGGTGGAGCCGGTGCATGATAACATACATGAGTTGCCTGTTAGCATACCTTGGGGCTTTTGATTAATAATGCAGGCAAGATGGATGGCAGGGATGTGCAGGTGTTTTTTGCGGATGAATCATATTGAAAAGCTTTGTGCATTGGTAAACTGAAGCAGCTTTTACAGTGCGTCTGCAAAAACGGTCAGCTTACAGATTAGCTTGTTTTAAGATAAAAAGGTTACACTGTTGGATTACCAGGCTTAGTGTGCGTAATATCGCAATTTGCCCGCTTTTGATAAATGGCTTAATAAGGACCGCCTGAAAGCCGGAAAAGTAGTAAATTTACTCAAAAAGTTGGCTGTGTAAAAGGTTGTAAGTATGCGCATTTTAAGTTTAATCATTGTATTTAGCCTGTTAGCTTACAAAATAACCTTTTGCCAGGTTAAAGACTACCCTTTTTCAAAAATCGACGTACAGGATGGTTTGTCAAATAACCAGATTGTTACCATTTTTAAGGATCACCAGGGATATTTGTGGTTTGGTACGGGGGCTGGTTTAAACCGTTATGATGGATATACTATAAAGGCGTTCAGGCACGATGATGCCAACCCGGCTTCCTTGTCTGATAATTATATTGAACGTGTTATTGAAGGGCCTGAAAATAAACTATACATAAGCTCGCCCTCTGGCGGAATAGACATATATGACCCCATAACCCAGCAGTTTGAGGAACACACACTCGCTCTGTTGCAAAAACAGGGGCTGCCAAAATATGGCCTGGTAAAAATTATCAAGGCAAAAAATGAGTTTTATTTTATTTACCGCGATTCGGGAATTTATAAATATCAACCAGGCAAAGCTGCCTCGCTGTTGTTAAAAAGCTCATCTCAAAACAGCGAGGTGGTTGATGCAGTGTTAGATACTTCCGGCATTTTGTGGATATCTTATTTAAACAGATTACTGCAGAAAATTGATTTGTA
>CAZRDD010000002.1:0-31483 GCA_964598675.1 uncultured Parafilimonas sp. | reverse complement strand
TCCGTTGCTGTTTTACTTGTTCTTTGGTTAACTTTCCCAGGTGGCAGGTAATTTTTAAATACTTTTCCGTTGCGGCGGAGTTTTTAAAAAAACCGGGCGTAGAAACACCAGGTATAATTGCACATGAGAAACGTAACCGGGGAGATATAGTTAAAGATTGATGCCAAAAAAAATACCATTGATAAACAACACGTTACAAAATCACCACAAAACGCAGTGTACGGTTTTGATACACTTTGTGTCCGCTATTGTAACAGGGTGTATCGCCCTAAAACAGGTATGCAGTTTTCTGCATAAATTTTGAACCAGTTAATAATCTACGAAATTTTCGTAATTTTAATTTAGTTTCGTGTAAATACAAACCATGCGTTGCCGCCAACACCATAAATAACACACTCCCATGTTAAAAAATTACCTTGTTATTGCCATCAGGCACTTAGCCAAACACAAATTGTTTACCGCCATTAATATTCTTTGCCTGGCAGCAGGGCTTACGTTTAGCATATTGATAGGCGTTTTTGTGCTTGATGAACAAAGCATTAACCGGGATATTAAAAACATAAGTAACCAATATGTGGTAAAAAGCAAGTGGAAGAGCGAGAATATGGGTGCTGATATTACCACGCTGGGGCCGCTGGCCAAAACCATGCGGGATGAATACCCCAGCCTGGTGGAAAATTATTACCGCTTCGACCCCGTGGTGAATATTGTATCGGCGGGCGAAAAGCATTTCCGCACACAAATTTCAGTGGGCGATACCACGCTGGTAACTATGTTTGGCTTCCCGCTGCTGCATGGCAATGCACAACAGGCATTTCGCAATAATCAGTCAGCAGTGGTAACAGAGAATTTTGCCCGTAAATTTTTTGGCAAAACCGACGTGGTTGAAAAAATAATAACGGTACAAACCCCTTCCGATGGGGGTAAGCATAATTTTGTAATTACGGCTGTACTAAAAAATGCACCAGTTAACACCGTTATAAATTTTACAGGCATTGCGTACGATGTGTACCTGCCCATGGATGCCAATCAATATTTTCAGGGGGGCGATAAAGGCGATAACTGGGCCAATGTTTATATGGGCAGCATGCTAACGCTAAAGCCAGGTGTAACGCCAAACGATATGGCAACACCTTTTGCCCGTGTGCTTAATAAGTATCAGCCCCCATTTGTAAAAGGCAACCTAAAGGTGGCGTTAGCGCCTATGGCCGATTACTATTTGCGGCAGAACGATAATGCCGTGCAAAAAATGTTAACCACGCTGTCGCTTATTGCAGCATTTATTTTACTACTGGCCATTATAAACTTTGTAAACATCAATATAGGCACCAGTGCCAACCGGCTAAAAGAAATTGGTTTGCGTAAAGTGTTTGGTGGCGCAAAAAAACAACTGGTGGTGCAGTTTATTACAGAAGCCCTTGTGCTTACTTTGGGGGCTGCGTTAATTTCCGTTGGCCTGTACGAGGGGTTGCGGCCGTTGTTTAACCAGGTATTACAAACCACGCTCAGCCATTTTTGGCAGTTTAATACGGCCAAATTATTGTTTATCCTGTTGCTTACTATTGGTGTGGGCCTTCTATCGGGTACATACCCTGCTTTTGTATTAAGCGCTGCAAATACTATTAATGCGGTAAAGGGCAAAATAAACTCAGCCAGGGGTGGGTACATGTTGCGTAAAACACTGCTGGTGGTGCAGTTTACATTGGCCATACTGGTGTTTATTTGTGCCCTGAATGTAAGCAGGCAGGTGAGCTATTTTTTTAGTAAAGATGTGGGGTACAATAAAGAGCAGGTCGTTATCATTTCTTCTTTGCCCCGCCAGTGGGATTCGGCAGGGGTAATAAAAATGGAAGCCGCCAAAAAAAGGCTACTTGAAATACCGGGTGTAAAAGAGGCTGCATTAAGTTACGAAATACCCGATGGCAACAGCGGCGGTTTTACCAGCGTATCTGCCGGCAACAATGCACAGGCAAGTAATATAATGATGATAACTGCTGATGAAGATTATGCCAAAGTATACGGCCTTACAGTTACCAGCGGCATATTTTTACAACATAAAGGGGGCAGTTATTTGCCAGGCCAGGTGGTGTTAAACCAAACGGCGGTAAACACATTAAAGTTAAACCAGCCGGTTGTTGGTAAACAATTGTTGCTGGGCGGTATTGGAGGCACCCCGGTAACGGTTGCCGGTGTTATAAAAGATTTCAACCTTGAATCTATGCAGAAAAATGTGCAGCCGTTAATGATTGCCAATGTTAACGAACCCTATACGCGGGCATACCGGTATTACTCTGTAAAAATAAATGCAGGTAACCCGTCTGGTACACTGGTGGCTATACAGGATGCCTGGAAGAGCCAATTTGCGGATGCTGGTTTTGAATACTTTTTTATGGATGATAAATTTCAATTGCTGTACCAGCAGGAGCTGCAACTAAAAAAAGCTGCTGATATTGCCACGGTGCTTAACCTGGTTATTGTTTTTATGGGCGTATTTGGGGTAGTGGCTTTTACACTAACCAAACGCACCAAAGAAATTGCTAGGCGCAAAGTGCTTGGCGCAGGGGTAAAAAATATCATCAGCATTATTTTACAGGAATATGCGGTGCTTATTCTTTTTGCCAATATCATCGCCTGGCCTTTGGCTTACCTTGCCACCAATAGCTGGCTGCAAAATTACGCCTACCGCATGCAGCAGAATGTTGTACCGTACCTGTTTGTATGTGGCTTTATTTTTATGGCCGCATTTATTTTAATTGCCATACAATGCTACAAGGTAGCGGTTGCCAACCCCATAAAAAGTTTAAGAAGCGAGTAGATGCCCCGCCGTTAGTTTTGTGGGTTATACAGGGGCATACAACTTACTGGTATTATTTAACGGTACTTACTGGTAAAACACCCTTAATTTACCACCGGTTTGGCAATAAGGGTATACATTTTACCCCGCGCCATGTACGCTTTTATTACACAAGTGTACGGAACTGATACACCAATACCGGGTAATTATATGTGTAATACATTAAAAATCATATCTTTCAGTATTGGTATATTTATAGCTATTACAGTTGTTATCCTGAATGTATATATATGAACCTGAAAAAATACAGCATACTTGCCATTGACGATGATACAGATGTGCTTACAGCCGTACGCCTGCTGCTGAAAACAGAAGTAAAGGAAATTGTTACCGAAAAAAACCCGGACAATATCCCCTCGCTGATGCCTAAGAATTTTGACCTTGTGCTGCTGGATATGAACTTTAAATCTTCCATCAACACCGGTAACGAGGGTATATACTGGCTTAAACGCATAAAGGAGCTAAAACCCGATATAGCCGTGATTATGATAACGGCGTATGGCGATATTGACCTGGCAGTGCGCTCCTTAAAAGAAGGTGCGTCGGACTTTGTGGTGAAGCCTTGGCACAACGAGAAACTGATTATAACCATTGAGGATGCCCTGCGCAAAAAAGCAGGCGGCAAAGGCAAAGCAGAGGACAGCTTTGCGGGCGACAGTGTGATTGGCAAAGAACTGCTGGGCGAGAGCGATGTAATGCATGATATATTTTACAAAACCCAAAAAATAGCCCCTACCGATGCCAATATTTTAATACTGGGGGAGAACGGTACCGGTAAAGACCTTATTGCCAAAGCCATTCATCAAAAATCGCTGCGCGCCAATAAGCCTTTTGTAAAGGTGGATGTGGGTGCCTTAACCGAAACGCTTTTTGAGAGTGAGCTGTTCGGCCATAAAAAAGGCGCTTTTACCGATGCCAAAGACGACAGGGTGGGCCGTTTTGAAAGTGCCAACGAGGGTACGCTGTTTTTAGATGAAATTGGCAACATAAGCCTTACGCAGCAGGCCAAACTTTTAACGGTACTGCAAAACAGGCAGGTTACGCGGCTGGGCTCCAACACCCCCATGCCTATTAAGATACGCCTTATGTGGGCCACCACCCTGCCGCTGGCCCAACTGGCCAACGAAAACCGGTTTAGAAAAGACCTTATTTACCGTATTAACACTGTTGAAATTACCGTGCCGCCACTGCGCAGGCGCGGCACCGATGTTATGTTACTGGCCAAACATTTTGCAAAAGTGTATGCTGATAAATATTTAAAACCAGCCATGCGCTTTGATGAAAACGCCCAGGAAAAACTGTTGCAGTACCATTACCCCGGTAATGTGCGCGAGTTGCAGTACACCATTGAGCGCGCCATTATTATGAGCGAGGGTGATGTGCTGCTGGGCCGCGACCTTATATTTTCGCCCATTGAGTCGGCCCCGGCCAATGTTGCCGAAGATGATGATATGAAGCTTAGCACCATTGAAAAAAACACCATTTTACATGTAATTGAAAAGTATAACGGCAACATTACCAAAGCAGCCAAGGAGCTGGGCCTTACCCGTACTGCCCTGTACAGGCGGCTAAGCAAATACGAAATATAATACTGCCAGTGGCAAGGGCATTGCCAGCGGCAAAACGGTGCTTATTTTTAGCAAGGAAAATTTGTGAACAAAAATTTTAACATCCGCAGTTGCGGCGCGGAAAAGCAGGTTTATTATGTTTAAACGATACCAGTGGAATATAAGCTTTAAAGTGCTTATGATGTTTATTACAATATCGGCAGCGGCCTATTTGCTGGTAAATAATTTGTACCATTACGAGGTGATTATTGTACCGGTAATTATCTACCAGGTACTTGATTTTTTTAAATTTCACAAAAAGGCGCAGCAGGATGTTGAGCAGTTTGTGGAGAGCATACACTACCGCGATTTCTCGCGCAACTTTGATGTAAAGCATGCCCCGCAGGACCTGCAACGGCTGCGCAAAGGCTTTAACGACATCAACACCACTTTTAAAGTAATAAGTAAGGAAAAAGAAACCCAATACCAGTACCTGCAAAAAATACTTGAACTGGTAGATACCGGCATACTCTCCTACGAGCTTGAAAGCGGCGAAGTGGTGTGGATGAACGAATCGCTGAAGAAACTGTTGCAGATACCCTATTTAAAAACGATACAATCGCTCGACAGGCGCGACCATTTACTATGCTCGCAAATAGTAGACCTTAAACCGGGCGATAACATTATTGGCACGGCGCACCCCGATCAAAATTCTATTAAAGTGCTGCTTTCTGCCACAGCCTTTCAAACCGAAGGCCGTGTGTACAAACTGATTGCTTTTCAAAACGTGAACGAGGCGCTGGACGAAACAGAATCCCGCGCATGGCAAAAGCTGCTGAGTGTGATGACGCACGAGATTATGAACTCCGTAGCCCCTATATCCTCCCTTGCCGACACGCTGGGCAACAGGCTGCGCGAGTCTGCCACCAATAAGGACAAAGCCACCTCACTGGAAGACCTCGCCGTTGGTATAGACACCATTAAGCGCCGCAGCGAAGGGCTGCTTAAATTTGCAGAAACATACCGCAACCTTAATAAAATAACCACCCTTAATACCAAAAGAGTTTTTGTGAGGGATGTATTTGAAAGCCTGCACCAGTTGATGGAGCCTACCCTGGAGCAGAAGAATATTGAAATGGAGGTGATACTGAAAGACCCCGACCTGATGATTGAGGCCGATATTAACCTGCTGGAGCAGGTATTGATAAACCTGGTGGTTAACGCTATTGAAGCCGTTAAGGAAATTGAAGACCCGCATATTATGCTTTCGGCATCGCAGCCGTTTGGCAAAAAACCATTTATACGCGTAACAGATAATGGCCCCGGCATGTCGGAGGAATTGCTGGATAAAATCTTCATCCCCTTCTTCAGTACCAAAAAAACCGGCAGTGGTATTGGCCTAAGCCTGTGCAAACAAATTATGATGCTGCACAAGGGCAATATTACTGTACAATCCCTTGTGGGGGAAGGTACCGCTTTTACCTTACAGTTTTAGCGCATAACATACTGTAACAGGTGTTGATGAGCGCATTGCGTATTTGCCCTGCAAAATTACCTGTGCCAGTAACGATCCATCAGCGTCCTCACCAAATTCACCCGTAATGTTAAATGGGCTGGTTGTACGTAGGGGTAAAACTGGTCGTGCGTGGTATGAAAGCCCATATAAAACAGCCAGAAACCCAGGCTTAAATACGGAACGGCTTCCATTTCCTCGTTGGTAAATGGCCTTATGGCACGGTAGGCCTCTATAAAGGTGGCAAAAGCCTTGTCTGCATCAGCCTGTGCCATCTTTCCAAAATGCACATCTAAGCACAGGTGTTGCCAAAAGCTCATTACATCGTTGGCCAGCCAGCCATAGCCAACAAAATCAAAGTCGAAAAAAGTTACCGCATCCTCATCATCAAAATGAAAATTCTTTGGCAAAAAGTCAAAATGGCAATACCCTTTTGCAAAAGCCGCAGTGTTAAGCTGTCCAAGCTTTTCCTGCACAAAGGCAGCAGCCTGTTTTAGCCAGACATAATCTTCTGCATTATCCTCAAAATAACTTTTCAACCGTTCCAGCGGTTCAAAAAGGGTGCTTTCTAAAGTAATCTCCCAACGCCCGCCCTGTAATTGTATAGCAGAGGACACCGTATGAAACTTAGCCATTTCGGTACCCAGGTGGCAAAGCTGTTTATCAGTAAGCAGTGTTGCGGGTTTGCCGGGGGCGTAGGTAAACAGCACCGCATGTTTTACCCCTTCAGCGGCCTCCAGTGCCTGTATGGCGTTGCCGTTCAGGTCGGCCACTGGGGCTGCATCCCCAATGCCCGCTGCTGTAAGGGCTAACAGTAATTGCACTTCTGCCTGTATCTGCGGCAGGCTTCTCTGGTCTGCCCTGTACACACGCCATACAAAGCGGTTGCCAGCGGTGTTTACCATATAAGTATCCCCCACCCCTCTTAAAAAAAACTGGCAGTCAACATTGTGCAGGCCATATTGCTCCGCAATAAAATGCCCCAATGCTGCCGGGCAAAGGGTTGAATAAGTGGTGGCAAATACAGGTTTCATGCGGCAAATATATAATGTGTAAGCCCCGCATACCAGCAAATACAGTCGCAGCAGGGGCTTTAACGGAAATAAATTATCAATAAGCTGCGCCACAAACTGTTTTCTTTGCCTGTTTTTGCCTAATATAGCCGCAAAAGTTAACAGGCATGGCAAACGATTATTTAGCACACACACCCAATGCAAGGCCCTCAAAAAATCGTTCACAGGCTTATAAAGGCACGCCATCGCCCGAAATACTGGCCCAATGGGCGCGAAAGCTGCAGCCATTGCCAGCGCCGGTGGGTAAACCACCGTATCATTACCACCTGGAAACAGTATTGCCCGGTATTGGCAAAATGGCGGAGGCAGCAGGCAAAATTGTTTTTCATACCGTGGGCGATACCGGCCCCTACCTGTACGGCAGCAACCTGGCCGATGTGGTAAGGGCTATGAAGGCCGACCTGGAAAAACCTGCCGGGGAAGCACCCTCCTTTTTTTACAACCTGGGCGACCTGGTATACACCCACGGCCGCTACGAGGAATATTACGAGCAATTTTACAAAGCATACCAGCCATACAATGCCCCCATTTTTTCCATACCCGGCAACCACGATGGCGACCCTGCGGATGCGCAGCAAACATCACTGGATGGCTGGGTGGCATATTTTATGACCGCGCAGCCGCACATAGACCCCATTTCTAAAGATGCGCCGCGCTTAACCATGGCACAGCCCAATGTGTATTTTACCCTGCTGTGCCCTTTTGTAACCATTATTGGCCTGTATACCAACGTGCCTGAACACGGCGTAATAGATGCGGCCCAGCAGCAATGGCTTACCAACGAGTTGTGCAATGCTCCGAAAGATAAGGCTGTGGTGGTGTGCATGCATAACCCCGCGTACTCGTTCGACAGCCAGCACAGCGGCAGCCCCGTTATGGGGGCGGTATTGCAGGCAGCCATCAACCAGTCGCGCAGGGTGCCTAACATGGTGCTAACTGCACATGTACACACCTACCAGCGCATAGAGAAAGAAATGATACCAGGCATGCCCACCCCCTTTTTTGTAGCCGGTAACGGCGGCTATTATATTCTGCATGAAATTATTGCCGAAAACGGCGCTGTTGACCCCGAAACAGGTGCCAGGCTGGTAAAAGGCCAGGACGAAACGCATGGCTACCTGCAGCTTACGGCAGATGCCAGCCATATTTACGGCCATGCGGTAATGATAGACAACATTACCGGTGAAGCCGATATTTTTGATACGTTTAAGTACAGCGCCGCGCCTGTTTTACTGGAGGAAGGGGTAATGGTGAAGTTGTAACCAGCACCCCCATTGCTGATTCCCACATCCTTTTCCAGTTTAATATCCCCCTTAAATAACCAGCCGCTCGCTGTAATTATGCCCCCGCGGGCAGCAATCGCCAAACACTTTCGCAGTTTCCGGTAATCCCTCTTTCTCGCTTGCCCCCAACTCCTTACCTTTGCGCCTTTCTTTCAAACGTCAATTCATCATTGAACAATGGAAATTACCGCAAAAACCGCCCAGGAGCTTCGCCTTACAGCAGAAGAATTTGAGCTGATAAAACAAAAACTCGGCCGCACCCCCAATTTTACTGAACTGTGCGCCTTCAGTGGCATGTGGAGCGAGCACTGCAGCTATAAAAACTCTATCAGATGGCTAAAAACCCTGCCCCGCAGTGGTGGGCGTATGCTGGTGGAAGCGGGCGAGGAAAATGCAGGCCTTATGGATATTGGCAATGGCTTTGGCGTAGTATTTAAAATTGAAAGCCATAACCACCCCAGCGCCATTGAGCCCTTTCAGGGTGCGGCAACCGGTGTGGGCGGTATACAGCGCGATATTTTTACTATGGGTGCCAGGCCTATAGCATCGCTCAACAGCCTGCGTTTTGGTAATATAAAAGATAAAAAAACACAACGCCTGTTAAGCGGGGTGGTTAAAGGCATTGGCCATTACGGCAACTGCTTTGGCGTACCCACCGTAGGCGGCGAAGTATATTTTGAGGACTGCTACCATACCAACCCGCTGGTAAATGCCATGAGCGTGGGTATTGTACAGGCCGGTAAAACCGTTAGCGCCACTGCCGAAGGTGTGGGCAACCCGGTATTTTTTGTAGGCAGTGCCACCGGTAAGGATGGTATAGGTGGTGCATCGTTTGCATCTGCCAATATTACCGCCGAAAGGACCGAGGAGGTACCAGCCGTACAGGTGGGCGACCCCTGCCAGGAGAAAAAACTGCTGGAAGCCTGCCTTGAAGTAATTGAAACAGGTGCCGTGGTGGGCATGCAGGATATGGGCGCTGCAGGTATTATTTGCAGCACCGCCGAAATGAGCGCCAAAGGCAAATCGGGCATGCACATTGACCTTGACAAGGTGCCTACCCGCCAGAAAAACATGAAGGCATGGGAACTGCTGCTGAGCGAAAGCCAGGAGCGCATGCTGATTGTGGTGGAAAAAGGCAAAGAAGAAGCTGTGCTGAAAGTGTTTGAAAAATGGGACCTGCCCTGCAGCGAAATTGGCCATGTAACCGGCGACGGACTGCTTAAATTTTACATGCACGGCGTACTTGAGGCCGAAATACCTGCGTACGAGCTGGTATTAGGCGGCGGTGCCCCCCAATACACCAGGGAATATGCAGCACCTGAATACCTGGAAAAAATTGCGGCTTTCTCCCAGGATACTATTGAAGATATTGCTGATACTGCCGCACTGCAGGCCGTTGCAGACGAGGTGATACAAATACCCAACATTGCCAGCAAAAAATGGATAACCGTACAGTACGATAGCACCGTTGGCGCAGCCAATGCCAGCACCAACGCCCCCAGCGATGCTGCAATAGTATTGGCAAAAGGCACCGGCAAGGCACTGGCCGTTACCACCGATTGTAACAGCCGTTACGTATATGCCAACCCGCACAAAGGCGCTATGATTGCGGTGGCCGAAGCGGCCCGCAACATTGTTTGCAGCGGTGGCGAGCCTATTGGCGTTACCAACTGCTTAAACTTTGGCAACCCTTATAACCCGGGTGTTTATTACCAGTTTGTACAGGCGGTTAACGGTATGGGTGAAGCCTGCCGTAAATTTAACACGCCGGTTACGGGTGGTAACGTAAGCTTTTACAACCAAAACCCCGAAGGGCCGGTGTACCCAACCCCAACCATTGGCATGGTGGGCATACTGGACGATTTTGGCACCCGCACAA
Organism: uncultured Parafilimonas sp.; assembly: GCA_964598675.1. Classification (GTDB taxonomy): domain Bacteria; phylum Bacteroidota; class Bacteroidia; order Chitinophagales; family Chitinophagaceae; genus JABDFW01. Next base: position 21,334 of record CAZRDD010000002.1, on the reverse strand, counting down.
CACTTGATTACAAAGCTGCCGGTGATGTTATTTTACTTATTGGCGAGCAGCAGAACGATATAGCCTCCTCAGAATACCTGCACAAGATTAAAGGCGTGGAATTTTCGCCCGCCCCGCATTTTAAACTGGATGAGGAGTTTGCGGTACAAAAATTTGTCACCTCCGTTATTAAAGACCAGCTTATTAAAAGCGCGCACGACATTAGCGAAGGTGGTTTAATAGTTACGCTTATTGAAAAAGGCTTCCACCGAGGACTGGGCTTTGATGTGGCTGCCGATGCGGGCATAAGGCTTGATGCTTACTGGCTGGGCGAGGCGCAGAGCAGGGTGGTGGTAACCGCCAGCAAAGAGCAGGCCGAAGCCATTAAACAAAAAGGTGCTGCAAACAACATTCCGGTTACGGTGCTGGGCACTGTTACCAGTGGTGCAGTTAAGGTTAATGGTGCAGACTGGGGCAGCATAGCTGCCTGGAAGGATAAGCACGATAATGCCATTGGCAACCTGTTAAAGGCTTCTGCCGGTGAAATTATTGAAATGGGGCCTGATGTGGAGCCGATGGAAGTGAACGATTAAGAGGCAGTAATTAACGTGAATAGTGCAGTACCAGTAAAAAGCAAATAACCAATGCCAGAAAATAATACCAATTCCGCACAAAAAGCTTCTTTGGAAAAGGGGTGCATCATCCTCACCGGGGCTGCCGGTTTTATTGGCAGTTGTATGCTCCGTTTTTTAAATGAGCAGGGGTTTGAAGATATTATTATTGTGGATGATTTTGGCGTGGAAGGGAAGCGGAAAAACTGGGAGGGCAAAACTTTTTCGCACGTGGTGGAAAGGTATAACCTCTTCGACTGGCTGGAACTGCACGACCCCAGGATTGATTTTGTAATACACATGGGTGCACGTACCGATACTACGGAGTTTAACTACGAAATTCACCAGGAGCTTAACTACGAGTATTCCAAAAAAATATGGCATTACTGTACCGCAAAACAGGTGCCGCTTATTTATGCCTCCTCTGCCGCCACCTACGGCGTGGGCGAGCTGGGCTACAACGATGACCACGATATTATTGAAAAGCTGCACCCGCTTAATCCTTACGGCGTAAGCAAAAACGAGTTTGATAAATTAGCCATTGTACAAATAAACCAGCCGCCTTTTTGGGCGGGCCTCAAATTTTTTAACGTGTACGGCCCTAACGAAGGGCACAAGGGCCGGATGGCCAGTGTTATATTCCACTCGTTTAACCAGATACGTAAGGATGGGGTGGTTAGGCTGTTTAAAAGCCACAAGCCTGAGTTTGCCGATGGCGAACAACTGCGCGACTTTATTTACGTAAAAGATGTGCTTAAAGTAATATACTGGATGATGCAGAAAGCTGGCGGCGGCATAACTGTTGACAGTAGCAATGCCACCGCCCCCGGCGTAATGTGCAACCTTGAAAGCGGCATATACAACCTGGGCACGGGCAAGGCCCGCACCTTTAACCACCTGGTAAATGCTACGTATGCGGGCATGGGCAAGGAGCCTTTTATTGTGTATATTGATATGCCCGAAGACATACGCGACCGCTACCAGTATTTTACCGAGGCCAACATGGCAAAACTGCACAATGCAGGCTATACCGAACCTTTTTACAGCCTTGAAGATGGCGTGATGGATTACGTTACCAACTATTTACTGCAAGATAAAATTTGGTAAATTTGTAAAAATTGAGGTTATGAGCGCGGCTGAAATGCGGGTTGAATTGAAAAGGTTAATTGATAGTACAGAAGACGAACAGTTGCTTAATAAAATGCTGGAGATTATAAACAGCTTTGAACAGCAGCCCTCCATCGAGGATATGTATGCCGATGCCGTTAAACAATATGGCAACACCCTTAGAAAGCTTGCCCAATGATAACGCTTGACAACCTGTTGCTGCTCCACTCGTTTTCAATAAGAGATTTTGGCGGAAGCCAGGGAATACGGGATATTGATTTGCTCAAGAGTGCGGCAGAAAGGCCCTATGCCACTTTTGACGGGCAGGAATTATATACTACCCCTTTTGCCAAAGCCGCTGCAATTTTAGAAAGCATTCTTAAAAACCATCCTTTTGTAGATGGCAATAAAAGAACCGGATGGCTTGCCTGCATAGTAATACTGCGGCTAAATAACTATACATTTACCTTAACGGAAGAAGAAGCATACCAGTTTGTAATTAAAATAGCTTCTTCAAATACTGAGTTTGAAAATATTGTTGACTACATTCAAAGCAATGTAAAACGGATAAAATAATGAGCAAGAAAATAGCCATCATAGGCGGGGGTAACCTGGGTACAGCCATTGCAGAGGGGTTGATAAGCAGCGGCTTTATATTGCCCGAACACATCATCATCACCAAAAGAAATATTGCCACCCTAAAAAGCCTGGAAGAAAAAGGCGTACTGGTAAGCAACAACAATGTGGAAGCGGTGCAGTATGCCGATTGGGTAATACTGGCGGTAAAACCCTTCCAGGTTAAAGAAATTCTGCAAAACCTTAAGCCGCACCTGCAGGCTGGCAGGCATGCACTGGTAAGCGTTATTACCGGCGTTTGGATTAAAGACATACAGGAAATTATCGGTAACGAATTTACCCTGTTCCGTGCCATGCCCAACACCGCCATAGCCATACAGGAGAGCATTACCTGCATTTGTAAATACAACGCCAGCGATGAACAGGTGGGCTACACCGCCGATATGTTTAACCAGTTGGGCAAAACCGTGTTTATTGAGGAAAAGCTGATGGATGCGGCCACCGTACTGGGGGCCTGCGGCACCGCTTTTGCCATGCGTTACATAAGGGCCAATATACAGGGCGGTATTGAAATTGGCTTTGATGCGGCCACCGCATCGCTTATAGCGGCACAAACCGTTAAAGGTGCTGCCGAACTGCTGTTGACCAAACACACCCACCCCGAACAGGAAATTGATAAAGTAACCACCCCCAAAGGCTGCACCATTGCGGGCCTTAACGAGATGGAACACCAGGGCTTTAGCTCATCGCTTATAAAAGGGGTGGTAACCAGCTATAAAAAAATAGTAAACGATATGTAGCCGCTTTAAAAAAACGTGGCTTTGCGCCTTACTCCAATACAGCCCCAGGCTTTTGGTGTAAGGCGTTTTTGTTTTGGCACTATCCGCAGGGCATGGTTTATGCAGTACAGGTGCTGCCGGGCAATACCGGAGTATCATAAAACACAAGGGCGGTTTCTGCCAATAGCATCCCCTCCTCGTATTAAAAAATGAATGACGATCCGTAATTTGGTTTGCGGTCGGCGTAATTCCCCCATTACGGGGAGGGGTAGCTTTCACCACATAGATTCAGTAGTTAACATAGTTAAACATAGAATGACATTTGAAAAACATAGTTATGTATATTCTATGCACTTTATCTAACCTATGCGTTTCTTATGTTTTCTAATGTCGCTATGTGGTTAAAAACTCCCAAACCAAATAACGGATAGTCATTAAAAAATGCTTTATAACCGGCTGGCGGTTAATTTTTGTTTATTACTGTTTACCTAAATTATCCTAAAAACATCGCCCATCACTTTCTGGCGTTCATTTATACACCAATGCTTATTTTCACACAATAATAATGTTGTATGCGTATAATCCGTTTATGTATTGTATTTGTGTTAGTTGCGTTAACAGCAGCTGCCCAGCCGCCCGCCGGTATCCGCTGGAACACGGCAGGCGATGGCTACTACGAGGCCGATGGCTCCGGCATTGTGCTGGTACAGTTGCCCAAGCTAACCCCTAAAGTGGTGGTAAAGGCTGAGGCACTGGTGCCCAAAGGCAAAACCAGTCCGCTAACAGTGCGCAACTTCTTTTTTTCGGCAGATGGTGGCCAGGTGCTTATTTATACCAACACCCAAAAAGTTTGGCGTTACGATACCCGTGGCGATTACTGGCTGCTTAATATTGCCACCGGCAACCTGCGCCAGCTTGGCCAGGGCCTGCCAGCCTCATCGCTTATGTTTGCCAAGTTTTCGCCCGACGGTAAAAAACTGGCTTATGTAAGTGCTTACAATGTGTATGTGGAAGATGCTGCTACGGGCAAAATAACCCCGCTTACCAAAGATGGCACGCGCAAGTACATCAACGGCACTTTCGACTGGGCCTACGAGGAGGAGTTTGATTGCCGCGATGGCTTCCGCTGGAGCCCCGACAGCAAAAAAATTGCTTTCTGGAACATTGATGCCCATGCCACCAAAGATTACCTGATGATAAATAATACCGACTCTATTTATCCTTTTGTAAAACCGGTGGAATACCCTGTTGCGGGCGAGGCCCCAAGCCCTTATAAAATTGGCGTGGTGGATATTGAGGGTACTAAAACCACCTGGATGTCAATACCTACCGACCCCGTTTTACAGTCGTACGTACCGCGTATGGAATGGGCTGCCAACAGCAGCGAGCTGATTATACAGCACCTTAACCGCAAACAGAACGAATCGGATGTAATGCTGTGCAATGCAGCCACAGGCGAATCAAAATCAATTTTCCACGAAACGGATAATGCCTGGATTGATATTATCGGCTCGTGGGACAGGGCCTATCATTACGGCGGCTGGGACTGGCTGAACAATGGCAAGGAATACATTTGGGCATCGGATAAAGACGGATGGCGCCACATTTACCGCTTAGGCCGCGATGGCAAAAGCGAAAAGCTTATTACCACCGGCAATTATGATGTGATAAACATCAATGCGATTGACGAAAAAAGCGGCTACCTGTATTTTTCGGCCTCGCCGGAAAATGCCACACAGCAATACCTCTTCCGTACAAAGCTGGATGGCAGCACCCAGCCGGAGCGCCTTTCCCCGCTTAACCAGCCCGGCACGCACGAATACGAGGTATCGCCAACCGGCAAATTTGCCTTCCACTCTTTCTCCAACTACTACACCCCTAATACGGATGAAATAGTATCGCTGCCGGAGCATAAAGCCATTACCGCCGATAACGTAAACGATAAACTGGCCGGGGTACAAAAAAGCAACTCCAACGTTGAGTTTTTTACGGTTAAAACAACCGAAGGTGTTTCGATGGACGGATGGATGGTGAAGCCCACCAATTTTGACAGCACCAAAAAATACCCCGTGGTGTTTTATGTGTATACCGAGCCTGCCGGGCAAAACGTTAAGGATGAGTACGGCGCTGGCAGCAACAGGTTATACGATGGCAGCATGGCCAATGATGGGTACATATACATATCTATTGACAACCGTGGCACCCCCTGCCCCAAGGGCCGCGAATGGCGCAAAAGCATCAGCCACAAAATTGGGCAGCTAAACATAACCGACCAGGCACTGGCCGCCCGCGAAGTGTTGAAATGGCCATTTGTTGACAGCAGCCGTGTGGCTGTTTGGGGCTGGAGCGGCGGCGGTTCTGCCACGCTTAACCTTATGTTTCAACACCCGGATATTTATAAAACAGGCATCTCCATTGCCGCAGTGGGCTACCAGCTTACGTACGACAATATTTACCAGGAGCGTTATATGGGCATACCGCAGGAAAGCAAGGCCGATTTTATTAAAGGCAGCCCCATTACCTACGCCAAAAACCTGCAGGGCCATTTGCTGTACATACACGGCACCGGCGACGATAACGTGCATTACGAAAATGCCGAACTGCTGCTGAACGAACTGATTAAGTACAACAAGGTGTTCCAGTTTATGGCATACCCTAACAGAACACACTCAATTTCAGAAGGGGAAGGCACCCGCAGGCACCTGTCAACTTTATACACCTCTTACCTGCGCCAGTACTGCCCACCCGGCGGCAGATAGGTGAAGGAGGAAACATTATTTATGAAGCCCGCTGATTTATTGGCGGGCTTTTTTATATTTCAAAAAATTATTACTCTACTAATTTGGTAGATTAATAATTTTGATTAGTTTTGTGGCATGATACAATCAGCAGCGCTTATACAACTTATCCTTCGCCCGGCACAATACCGGTGTTGCGCGTGTTGTTAATTTAACCTTTTTACTTGTTGGCTTTGGCGGCTTTGCAGCAATGGCTTGCAGGGCTTGGGCTATGCCATGCATATAAAACAGGGCCATGTGGCCGAGTGGTGAGGTACAGGTCTGCAAAACCTTTTACGGCGGTTCGAATCCGTCCATGGCTTCCATCGTATCGCAACGGGGTGTTTGGGGTTTTCTCAACATCCCTCAAAAAATATAGTGTTTGGTTTATATAGGGGCTGCTTTTCTAAGTGGCCTTTCCTTTTTTTAGGGCAATGGCAAACATAATAAGCAGTGCAGGGTGCTTCAGGGGTGCGGCATTGGGCATCAATCTTCCTCACCGCCAACCTTCATCATCATTCCAATGGCTTTAACCCATAATTTTACGGCCTGCTGCGGCAGGGCGTTTGCCAATAACGGTTGATGCAGGTTTGCCAATTATCAAAACAACTTAGTACAGATGCAAAAAAGGTTACTGGAAGTATGCGCTTTTGCCATTGAAAGCTGCCGCATTGCCGAGAAAGTGGGCGCAGCCAGGGTTGAGCTGTGCGCCAACCCCATTGAGGGCGGCACCACACCCGCCTATGGCACCATTAAGCAGGTAAGGGATAGTATTTCTATTGGGCTATACCCCATTATACGCCCCCGTTCGGGCAACTATTTTTACACGGAGGATGAGTACCAGATGATAAAACACGATATTATGGCCTGCCGCAGCCTGCACTGCGATGGTATATCGGTAGGTACCCAAACCATTAACGGCGAGATTGATAAAGACTGGCTGAAGCGCATTGTGGAGTGGGCAGGCCCTATGGGTGTAACCTGTAACCGCGCTTTTGATGGCACGCCCGACCCTTTTAAGGCGCTGGAAGATATTATTGAATGTGGTTGCGAGCGGGTGCTAACATCGGGCCAGCAAACAGCTGCGCCGGATGCTGCTGTGCTGCTGGGCCAGTTGGTACAACAGGCGGGCAACAGAATAGTAATTATGCCGGGTGCAGGTGTAAAATCGGGCAACCTGGCCAAACTGGTAGAAGAGTGTAACGCTACTGAATACCACTCCTCGGCAAGGGTGGCGGCCCCCAACCCCCTTACCTACATTAACACCGCCGTAAACGATTATGGCCATGTGTACATTGCCGATGAGGAGGAGTTACGCTGCATGGTGGCCATTTTAAATGCGTAGTGCTGTATGGGCTTGCTTAACCAAACGCCCATCGTGTAAAATATTAATACCACCGCACGGCAAGCCTGTTGCCGTGCGGTGGTGCTCCATCCCCTACTCAATTGGGAGACTGCCCCTGCGTACACCTTAAATTTTTTGGGGTACTTAAAATATTTTATCGCCACAATCGTCCACCATGGTAAGTGGCTATAGGCCGCCCCCTTTTAAAAGCTAACCGCCTTACACTATGGTGTTTAAAAAATTACTGCTTATTTGCATGGTTATTATGCAGGCAACCCTTGCCAATGCACAAAACAACTGGGTATTAAAAGCCGATAAGGATGGCATAAAAGTGTATACCAGGCCCATGCCCGGCTCAAAAGTGAAGGCCATAAAGGTTGAGTGTACGTTGCAGGCGGGCCTGTCGCAACTGGCCTACATTATTATGGATATAAACAGTTGCAAGCAATGGGTGTACAGCACCAAAAGCTGCGGCCTGCTTAAACAGGTATCGCCACACGAGTTGTTTTATTACAGCGAGGTGGATGTACCCTGGCCTGTAAGCAACCGCGATTTTGTGGCGCACCTTACCGCCAGCCAAAACCCTGTTAACCGCACCGTTACTATTGATGCCGAAAACGTTCCAGGTTTTACGCCGCAAAAACCCAACGTGGTACGCATTGTACAAAGCGTGGGCAAATGGCTGCTTACGCCCGCAGGTGGCCACCTGGTAAATGTTGAATACACCCTGTTTGCCGACCCCGGCGGCAGCGTGCCTGCCTGGCTTATTAACCTGTTTATTACCAAAGGCCCAATGGAGAGCTTTAAAAAGCTTAAAGAGCATTTGGCTCAGCCTTTTAATGCTCATGTACACCTGCCTTTGATAAAAGATTAAGTCCTCGCCTCATTTAACAACGCCCCCCATTTGGTTGGCAATACCACACTGTGCATTTTTACAGGTTACACCTATTGTTGCAACAGGGGTCATCCACTTGCTAAAACCAACCGCACTTAGCCGGGCAAACAAATTACTGAGTAATAAATTAGGCACAGGTTCAATGGCCTGTTTGCCTTATTTTAGCAGCGCAAATGCTAAACGTGCCCGCCGTAAACGCATCTACCAACATTTAACATTAAAAAAAACAGCCAGATGAAACAATTTGTACGCATGGCCTTAACTGCCGCCGTATTAATGGGCATTACCGTTACCAGCCAGGCCCAGGAAAGACCAATGAAGCCCGAAGAAACCGAATTTTACAACCCGGTGCCTGCCGTGGTTACACCCGGTGCTACCGTTGGCCTGCCCCCGAGCGATGCTATTATTCTGTTTAACGGAAAGAACCTTGACGAGTGGGTTAACACAAAAGACAGTTCTGCTGCAAGCTGGATACTTGCCGACAGCGTAATGACGGTTAACAAAGCCACCGGCGATATTCAAACCAAAAAAAGCTTCAGCAGTTTTCAGTTACATATTGAGTACCGCATACCTGCCAACATAACCGGCAGCGGCCAGGCACGTGGCAACAGCGGTATTTTTCTGGCAGCGTTACCCTGGGGCGCCGGTGGTTACGAGCTGCAGGTGCTGGATAACTACAATAACAAAACATATACCAACGGCCAGGTAGGCAGCATGTACAAACAGGCAGTACCTTTAGCCAATGCTTGCCGCCCCCCAGGCGAATGGCAGGCGTATGATGTAATTTGGACTGCCCCTGAGTTTAACCAGAACGGCACACTTAAAAGCCTTGCCCGTGTAACTGTGCTGCACAACGGCGTACTGGTGCAAAACAACACCACCCTGTTGGGCGATACACCTTATATTGGTTACCCATCGTACCACAAACATGGCCCGGCCCCTATTAAGCTGCAGGCGCATGGCGATAAAAGCGAGCCTATAAGCTACCGCAATATTTGGGTTAGGCCACTGTAACCCATAGCTATATTATTGATAGCCCCCTGCTTTGCCATTGGTGAAGCAGGGGGTTGTTTTTTGTTAGAGGTACCTGGTTACCTGATAATTAGCGGGCAATTGTTGCGCTATAAATCAACTTTGCAAAAACTGTATTTATGCTGTTTCAAATGGCTAATTTAGTGCAGTACAATCCGCCATTTGAAACCATAAACAACGATTGATGAAGCAGTTTAGTACATTAAAGCACCTTGCGCAAAAGCTGGGGCTAAGTGTTTCAACGGTATCCCGTGCGCTAAAAGACCATCCTGATATATCGCCCGCCACCAGGCAGCGTGTAAAAGAGCTTGCCGAACTAACTGAATACGAACCCAACACGTTTGCCGTAAACCTGCGCACCAACAAAAGCCACATACTGGGTGTGATTGTACCCCGTTTTCAAAACCTTTTTTATGAATATTTTATTGCTGCGCTGGATGAAGAAGCCAGCCGCCACGGCTACTCGCTGCTGGTGCTGCAGTCGGGCGAATCGGCCGAAACAGAGTTGAAGAACCTTGCTATTATGAAGATGAACCGCGTGGATGGTTTGTTTATTGCTGTTACCGAAAACGCCAACGATATAAAACATTTTCTAAAGCTGTCTGAGGTGGGCATACCCATTATTTTTTTCGACAGGGTGCCACAATTTGAAGCCTGCGATAAAATTTGTTTTAACGATGCTGATGCCGCCGCCCTGGCCGCCAAACAGTTAATAGCCAGTGGCAAAAAAAATATTCTCTGCCTTTTTTGGGGCAGCCGCAGCCTTAGCATTAACCAGAAACGGGCAGCCGCATTTACAACAGAATTTGAGGCCAGCGCACCGGAAACGGTACTGGATATTCACTTTGAAACAAACCTTGCCGCTGTTGAACAAATTACATTGCAGGCGCTAACCACCGAAAACCGCCCCGATGCCGTGTTTTGTAACGGCGATAATATTTTAATAGCGGCCATGAAGGCCATACGCACCCAACAACTTAACATACCAGGCGATATAGGCATCATCACCATCAGCAATGGTTTTATACCCGCTTTGTACAACCCCGCCATAACTTTTATAGAAACCAATGGCAGTGGCCTTGGCAAACTGGCTTTTGCCCGGCTGATGGAAATTTTTGATGGTAAAACTTTTGTGCGCGAGCTGAAGATTGAACCCACCATTACAAAAGGCGGATCTCTGTAGGCGGGGCTGGCCGGGTACAAAAACTGAAGGCTTCCTGAAAAGGAAGCCCGCATTAAGCTTATTTACATTACTTATGAGACTACATGTGCAACTCAAAACATTATAACAAGCGAACAACCATCCGAAAAAAATTGCACATGAGAAAATTAGTACCCCCAATGATGTTACAAAGGTATACCCCGCTTTTATGCAGAAATTCCATTTAGGCAGTTATTGTTACGGAAACGTTTGCGGAAACATTTGTTGTGGATATTTTGCAGAAAACCCTGCCCCAAAAGGCATGTAAACTGTTGTTCAGTTTTTAATAATGTGCAGGTTTATATCAGTTCTTATGGCAAAACCCAGCTTTTTATACAATGCAATGGCCTGTGTATTTTCGGTACGTACATGTAAAAAAGGCGTGCTGCCCTGCTGCTTTATGCTGTTTGCCTGGTAAAGGGTTAATGCACGGGCATAGCCTTTGCCGGTAAAGTGTGGATGCGTGCACACGGCGCTTACTTCAATAAACGGGCCTGCATGCAGCCTGTAACCTGCTATGGCCACCAGTTGGCCGTTAACAAATATGCCTTTGTAATGGCCAAACGCAATGGTGCGGGCAGCAAACGGGCCGGGGTTGGTTAGTTTGGTTAACGCCAGCATTTCCGGCACGTGGGTTGTATCCAGGTCAACAAGCTCAGGGGCATTCTCCCCGGGCGGTACAACATTTTCGCCCGTCATTTGGTAAATGACAGATTTATGGGTTAGGGTAAAACTTGCCGGTATCGTAATATCTTGTGCGGTAACCAGCGCAACGGTGCTTTTGGGCGGCAACACTTTGTGCAGCAGCGCAAAGTGATGCTCATCATAGTGCTGCAGCCCGGCAAACGGCGACACTTCTTTAGGGAAGAACCTCGCAGGCCCCTCACAGGCACTTAAATGGCTGCAGCCCGTTACCAGTGCATTGTAAGCGGGATTGTTTAGTACATGTTGCATGGCAGCAACAAATATAAAATTGATTTTGGCAACCTGCGGTAATCTATTAAGGGCAGCCTTTGTAAACCTGCCCGCAGTTAGTTATATTCGCAATACAACATCTCACACACTTCAAAAAAAACAATCAACCTGCCATTATGGATATTGCAGCCTCATCTCAGCCACAGATATGGCCTTTGTGGAAAAAAATTATTTTCCGTTTCTTTTTCATCTTCCTCACATTACTCATGTCGCCTTGGACCTGGCTTAGCGATGTACCCGGTATAAACTATGTAACTGGTTATTACGAGCAACTGGTTAACTGGGCCGTTACGCTTGCCAATGCAAAAGTGTTTCATGTAAGCAAAGTGCTGGTGCCGGTAAACGGCAGCGGGGATACCTCCTGGGGGTGGGCGCAGCTGTGGCTGCTGCTAAGCCTGGGGGCCATTGGCAGCATAGTGTGGAGCGCCATTGACCGCAAACGGCCCAACTACATACACCTTAACTACTGGCTTTGCCTGTTTGCACGGTATTATATAGCGCTTTTTGCATTTGTGTACGGCATACTTAAAATATTTGCCATGCAAATGTATTTTCCCAGCATGCATCAGCTGGCCACCCCGCTTGGCGACTTGCTGCCCATGCGCCTTTCGTGGTTGTTTATTGGCTACTCCACCAAATACCAGGTATTCTCCGGCGTTATGGAAACCATTGCAGGCCTGCTGCTGCTGTACCGCCGCACTGCCACCCTTGGTATTTTGTTTGCCACAGCCGTATTTATAAACGTAATGATGCTTAACCTAAGTTACGATATACCGGTTAAGATATTCAGCATGGAGCTTACCCTTACCTGCCTGTTTTTACTGGCCAACGAGGCCAACCGCATTGTTTGCTTTTTTGTACTAAACAAACCAGCGCCTGTGTGCAGCCTGTACCAGTTTAAATACACCAAATTATGGATGCGCATAACGCGTATTGTTTTAAAAATTGCCTTTATTGTTATAGCGGTAGTGCTGCCTTTTATAAACAACTACCAGTATTACCAAAGCGCCCACCAGCCACCCAAAAAACAACCTGTAAAAAATGGCGTGTACGAGGTTGCGGTGTATGCGGTTAATAACCACCCTGTTCCACTGGCTTTATCTGACACGATGCGCTGGCAGGACTGTATTTTTGAAGACGGCACCGGCAGTATTAAAACCGCCGATTCGGCCTTCAGGCACCGGTACCAGCGGGCATATTTTTACTACAGTACAGACAGTTTGAAGCATACCATTGGTTTTAAAAGCTATGAACAGGACAGTACTTATATACTTAACATGCGTTATGACCAGCCCGATACCAACACCATACGTTTATGGGGCCTGCAACGTAACGACAGTTTGTATGTTGAGCTAAAACGCACCAACCGCCATTTTCAACTGGCAGAAAAACAATTTCACTGGCTTAGCGAGCATAACAGGTAAAGGGGTAGTAGCTTTACTATGCAATTGAGAAAGCCGGTACCTGTACAGGGTAAAAAAACGCCTTCATTTTATTAAGCCCGTTTATGAACAACTCAACCCGTAAAATAAAAAACAAGGTTTTGCTAAATAACTTTGGCGTACTTATATTCTGGCTGCTGATACTTACGGCAAAGCTTATTTTCAAACAATTTCCGGTAAATATTGGGGTGGGTATTGGCTTTTGTTCCGTATCTATAATCAGGCTGCTTTTAAGCCGCGTTAAGTATTTTATTAGTATGCAGGTGGAGAATGAACTACTATATATTGAATACTTTACCCCTTTGGCACAAAAGAAAGTGTTTGTTGTAGCTGCTGGCCAGTTACAACAATACAAGTATGGGAAAGGTAATTGGATATTAGATAATGCAGATTATATTTTGCTTAATCACGATGGCATTTGGGTGCGTTTTTTCCTTATAAACAAGAGGGTGAAAAAGAAAGCCACAGAAACACTTTTAATACTTGATGCTTTTATAAAAAAAGGCATTGTTGCAGCATAACAGCAGTAAAAAAGCAACACGAATTGCTTGATGTTTTTTACTTTAAATGCTTCCAGGCTTTTGGTCAACAAACATGCTTTTATTTCCTTCACACCAATTAATAAAAAAGCGCAGGCCCTTGCGGTAAGCCTGCGCTTTTTAAAGTTACCTGGTACATTGGCACAACAAAACCAACCGTACCATTATGCTAATTCAATTACAAATTCTTCTTTTGGCTTACGTACTTTTTTCTGGTTAACCAGCCAGTCGTTAGCGGCATCGCGGTAACCCAGTGGCAACAAGGTTACGCTGCGCAGCCCTTTTGCTTTAAGGTTAAGCAGTTCATCCAGTGCAGCGGCGTTAAACCCTTCCATAGGGGTTGCATCCACCTGCTGTTCGGCAGCAGCAATAATGGCTGCACCAAAAGCAATATATGCCTGCCTTGCAGCATGCTGAAACTGTTGCTCAGCAGTCATGTTGCCAAATAAGCCAAACAACCTCTTTTTGTAGTCGTCAAAATTGCTTACTGGCACACCACGCTGTTCAGCGGTAAAATTAAATACGTTGTTTACGCGCTCCTCGGTATAACCATCCCAGGCCGCAAATACCAACAGGTGCGATGCGTCTGTAACCTGGCCCTGGTTAAATGCTATAGGTTTAATTTTTTCAAGCAGTTCTTTGTTGGTTATCACCAATACTTCGTAAGGTTGAAGGCCAGAGGAACTGGGGGCCAGGCGGGCTGCTTCCAGTATATAATCCACTTTTTCCTGTGCTACTTTTTGGCCATTCATTTTCTTAGTGGCATAACGCCATGTAAGTATTTCATTAATGTTCATTGTCTTATAATTTGTACAGCAAAGGTATTGGCATATTGGTATATAAAATATACTGATATACAATAGTATACCAGTATATAACAGTATACCTTATTGTAACTCAACACCATACATACACAACAACAAATTACTTTAACAAAATGTTTGAAGCTTTTATAAAATACAGGTTTGCAAATTCAGCATATAACATGCACAGTTTTTTAGGGCTTAATAAGCATTATTAAACCACTTGTTTAATGCAAGGGCCAGGCTAAACAGCTTTACTAAAACAATATGCACCAATAAATTTGCAGCCTATTTAAGGTGGTGGCCGTAGTTTTTTTCCCCTGCTGTTATAGCAATGGGTAAAATGTTTTGTTTGGGGGGTAAAGGGCAGGTAGCATAATCAGTAAATGCGCAGGGCGGGTTGTAGGCTTTATTAAAATCAATTACAGTAAGGCCATCTGCGCCGGGCTTTTTAACCGATAAAAACCTGCCTGAAGGGTAAGTGGTTACTCCACTGGTGGCATCACCAAAAATAATAAACAGTTCGTTGCCTTCTTCAAGGGCATCCAGGGTGTACTGTTGGTTACTAACAGTAAAAACCAGTTTGCCGGGGCTTTTTTGTGCAGTGGTTTGGCCAATAACGTTGGTAATAAATATGTTTGATGCCTGGCTTTCGGCCTGCAGTTTAGCCGGTATACGCCAGGTGGTATCAACGTTAAAACGGTCAATACCTGTAAAGCTGTTTACCTGCGGGCTTTTAAGGTCGCGCAGGCGGATGCCTATTTTATCGTCTCTTTTAATAATCGTCCATTGCAAACTGCCCGCAGATACAACGGGTGTTTTTCCTTCGCCACCATCAAAAATAATTGTCTCTGTATTAACGGCACCACCATTAACCGCAATACCTGCGGCAGTGGCCGGTATAAGCTTTACCGTATTGCCGGTACGTTCAATAAAACCCGCAACATCTGCAATACTGCCTTTGGGAAAAATAATATTGTTCTGGCTGCCGCTGCCAAAGCTGCTTTTACCTTCGGGCAGCCAATAAAGGCCCACCAGGTTAAGCCAGCCATTGTCTGCCTTCAGCGCCTTAATGCGGTTAGTATGCCAGCTTTCCAACTCCTTTTGGTAAGGGGTTTGTGTTTGGCCAAGTACTAAAGTGTTCACCAGCAGGCAGGCTGTTAAAAGCATAAAAAGGCGGCAAAGTTGTTTCATGTATGTTGCGTTTAATAAATGTAGTGTAATGGCTGGCAAGCTGTTAAGATACAGCTTGGCGTAAAATGCCATTAACAGGTGCAAATATATATATTCTACTAACTTAATAGACATTAAAGTAGGTAGCCATGCACACAATGAGGATGCAGCCGTATTGCCATTTACTATAATAACATACAAAACCGTAACACAGCTATTACCCATGTTTGGCTGCTTTTATGTATTTTTAAATGTATGGAAACATTTAAGGTGGTGATTTTTATTATGGCGGTGCTGATAGCTTTGTCTGCCGTGGCAGACAGAACCAAACTGCCATACCCCATATTGATGGTGGTGGCAGGCCTGGTAATTGGCTTTGTACCGCAATTGCCCGATTTAGCGCTTGACCCTCCCGTGGTTTTTCTAATATTTTTACCGCCGCTTTTATACGATGCTGCCTCAAAAACTTCGGTACACGAAATGCGGGCACTAATACGCCCCATATCGGCTTTAGCCATATCACTTGTTTTTTTTACCACCACAGCGGTGGCCGTTACGGCACATTACCTTATTGCGGGCTTTACCTGGCCGCTTGCTTTTGTGCTGGGGGCCATTATTTCGCCGCCGGATGCGGTAGCAGCCACCAGCATTACCAAAGGGCTTGGACTTAATAAAAAAGTCATCACCATACTGGAGGGCGAAAGCCTGCTAAACGATGCCTCCGCTTTGATTGCTTACCGCTATGCCATTGTTGCTGTAACTACGGGCTCATTTGTGCTATGGCAGGCAGGACTACAGTTTTTACTGGTGGTATTGGGTGGCATTGCCGTGGGTATTGTTTTTGGTTACCTGTTTGTATTTGCCCATAAAAAAACAGTAAACAATTTTATTGTTGAAACCAGCCTTACCCTGCTTTGCCCGTTTGTAACCTACCTGGCTGCGGAGCATGTGCATGTATCGGGCGTATTGGCGGTGGTGTGTACGGGGCTAATTATGTCGTGGCGCGGGCCGGAAGTGTTTACCTACCAGGTGCGCATACGCACCCGCATTGTGTGGGATACGCTTATTTACCTTTTAAACGGATTTATATTTATTCTTATTGGCTTGCAGTTACCCGCCGTTATACACGATACACTTATTTACTACAACATATTTAACCTGCTGGCCGATGGCCTGTGGGTTAGCCTTGCCACCATACTGGTACGCATTTTCTGGGTGTTTGCGGGGGCTTACTGGCAAAAAGTTTTCAGAAAAAGAAAGAGGGGGTTACACAACCATACAGACGATTCCGGCACCTGGAAAAACGTATTGATAGTTGCCTGGACAGGCACCAGGGGCATTATATCGCTGGCTACGGCGCTGGCGCTGCCATTGGTTACCGAAAACGGGGGAGCCTTCCCTAAGAGGCATGCCATCATCTTTCTATCGTTTGTAGTAATTTTTGTTACGCTGGTGGTACAGGGTTTAACGCTGCCCCTGCTTATACGCATACTTAAAGTAAAACCGGCAGGCAACGACGATGAGGAAGAAGCCGCCATAAAATTGCACGTAACCAATGCAACACTCGATTTTATTGAAAACGACCTTCCGCCGGAAATTGACCGCACCACCAGGCTGCAGTTAAAAAACAGGTTCGAGAAACAGGCCAATGAACTTACAAAAGAGATAAGGATTAATAAAAAGAAGCTGGCGAATGATGAAGACATTGCAGAAAAAACCATTTCGCCCCTGCTGGCCGCGCAGCGGGAAATAGCCAGGTTTCAGCGGGAATTGCTTATAAAAATGCATAAAGAGGGGACTTTTAGCGACAGCGCTTTGAAAAAGGCCGAACTGGAAAGGGATATTAACGACCTTACCCTTGATATGCAAATGCCCCGGCAGGAGTAAACCTTGTAAACATTTCGCCCTCAGGCTGGCCTCCGCTTAGTTATATGCAACCCTGGTTATTGCAGGGCAGCCAATAACCCCGGCAGCCTACTTACTGGCCATGCCATTTACAAAACTGGCTATCAGTTTTTCGTAAGGCTGCACATCTTTAGTAGCTGTAACAAAATATTTATCCGCTGTAAGTATAATGTACAGGCGGCTTCTGCTGGCACCCGTTTGCTGGGCAGCATAATCGCGCGCGGCCTGTTCCGTAATAAATGAACTATCTGCTTGTTTAGAATACATATCGTTTGTTTAACTGTACTAATAAAGATGGTATTGTGGGGGCTAAACGCCTGTTGGTAATGCTGTTATAAAAGGTTATCGTTACTTAAAACAGTAACACTGTTACTGAAGGCAAGTTCCGTTTCACACACTTCGCTGGTACCTGTAACAGCAGCAGCATCCTCAAAATGTGGGGTGCAGGCCAATGGCACATACCCCTCGGCAGCAAACAACCCGTTAGAAGGGTCAAGCCCTATCCAACCTGCGCCGGGTATATATACCTCCGCCCAGGCATGCAGGCCGGTGGTGCCGCCTTCTCCATATTTCACCTGCTGTATGCCGGTGGTAAACTGCACAATGTACCCCGATACAAAACGCGCTGCCAGGTGCAGGTGCCGCAGTATTTGTACCAGCAGCCACGCCGAATCGCGGCAGGAGCCGGTACCGCTGCTTAACGATTGCCCGGGCGTTTGCACGCCAGGCTGCAACCTTACGTTATAGGCTATATCGTTGTACACCATACTGGTTAACATACTCAGAAAGCTGATTGTTTCTGTAGTGGCCGTGTTTATTTTTTGCAACCAGCTAACAATGGCTTCATCATGGGTATCTTCATCCAAATAAGGGGCAAGCCCTTTCTTTAGTTTATTACTGTAGGCAAAGGGATAATTCTGTGCTGTATCATCCACAAAAAAATTAAACGGGTTAACGGGTAATAAAACAGCTTTTATATCAACCTTTATTTCCAACCGCTCAACCGTGCCCACAAAATCAACCCTGGCTTCAAAATTTCCATAAACATCCTGCAACCAGTGTATTATGTGGTTTACTGGTGTTATGTTAAGCGAGTATGCCTCAATAAAAGTGTTGCAATGCGCCGCAGGCTTTAAACGTATGGTATGGGTTGATAGTACCACCGGCCTGTTATAGCTGTATACGGTGGTGTGCTGTATTAATATTTTTACTGCCATGGTGTTTGCAATTGCGTTATTAAATGGCAGGTAAAGCCTTATAAATCGTTAACACCCAGCTTTGAAAAGCCTGAGCCATCAAATATTTTGGCCAGGTTAGCGTCTTTCGATTCGTTCCAGGCCTGCATGTTTGGCGCAGAAACAATACGCCAAAAGTTTTTTGCTTTAAGGTCGTTGTAATCTTTTGCCTCTACAAACAAGCCATACATGGTTTGCTTCTTTTTAAAACTAATTTTAACCTGCTGGCCGTTGGTGCTTTTTTGGCGGCCCAAAAATTTTTCTATCTGCTCAATATTCATATCAAATTATTTTATGGGTTATTGCTAATGGCTTATTGCATAACCACCTGCGGTACATTTTTTAATGTACCAACTTAAAACCGGTAAGGTTCAACATGTTAAATGCTATTGGAAAGAGGTGCAGCCCGTTTGTTCAGGTAACGTGTAATTAATTAACGGTTAAGTGTAATTACAGGCTGCGCATTTAATAGAAGAAGATTAACAGAAATGCAAAAGTTTACAAGAATATGGTGAAGGTACACCATTTAAAGGTAACCGCCTAAATATACCCTGATGGCGACACTAAAAGGCGGCACCCGGCAATACAACAAACATTTACCATTTTAGTATGGGTTAATAGGTATACATTTACCGGGTTCGGCAGTGCAACTATGCACCTGATTAATTGTATTTATCATGGCTAAAGTTTCTTTCAATAATAAAGAACAGTTTTTTTTCAAATCCCTAAAAAATTCGGTTGACGAATATTTTAATACCAACCAGCTTAAAAAAACAGGCAACATAAGGTTGTACGCTAAAGCATTAATACTGCTGCCTTTAGGCATTGGGCTGTACTTGTTTTTGTTGTTTGGGCAATACCACGCTGCAGTGGGTATTGCATTATCAGTAGTGCTTGGCCTTACATTGGTATCTATTGCTTTTAACATTATGCACGATGCCTGCCACGGCAGTTTCTCAGGTAAAAAATGGGTGAACGAAACCATGAGCTTAACCATGAATGCGCTTGGCAGCAATGCTTTTATCTGGAAGCTTAAACACAATATTATACACCATACCTACACCAATGTAGATGGCATGGATGATGATATTGCAAAGTCGCCATTGCTGCGCCATTGCACCACGCAAAAATGGAAACCCGCGCACAGGTACCAGTTTATATACATGTTCCTGTTATACTCCATGGCTACTATATTGTGGGTGTATTTAACGGATATGATTAAATATTTTTCAAAAAAAGTGGTGGTAACAGATATGAAAATACCTGTTAGGGAACACATTATTTTTTGGGCAAGCAAAGCCTTATATGTGCTTTTTTATATTGTAATACCCGTGGCCTGCGTTGGCTGGGGTGCATGGCTGGCAGGTTACCTGCTGGTAAATGTTACCATGGGGCTTATACTTTCGGTAGTGTTTCAACTGGCGCATGTTGTTGAAAAAACCACTTTTGAAGAGGCTGGCGATATACCTAAAACCATTCAAAAAGAGTGGGCTGTGCACGAGGTGTTAACCACTGCCAACTTTGCCGAAAAAAACAAAGTAATCTCCTGGTTTGCAGGTGGTTTAAACTACCAGGTTGAGCATCACCTGTTCCCCCGTATAAGCCATGTACATTACCCCGCCATCAGCAAAATAGTAAAGGAAAAATGCCAGTTGTTCAACCTGCCTTACCACAGTTATAAAACAATGGCAGGGGCGCTTGCATCGCATATACGCTTAATGAAAATGCTTGGATCAAACAACCTTGCAGTAAAATAACGAAGTCCGCCGTTTGTTAAATCACAGTATTTATATTGTAAAATGCCATACCTTTATGGCGTTAGCACAAGTTATATACCCGCGCATTAACAGTACCACGTAAATTTTACTGGTATACATTGCTCTTCAGTATGTTTTTTCTGCACTAATATTTTATTTAAAAATTTTTTCTTTTATGAACATGTATGTTTCTAATGTGAGTTTTCACACAACCGAAGATGATTTAAAAACACTTTTCGGCAAATTTGGTGCAGTAAAATCGGCTAAGCTGGTTTTAGATGCATTTACACAAAAATCACGCGGGTTTGCATTTGTTGATATGCCCTCCGATGCAGAAGCCAACGAAGCTATTGCCGCACTCAACAACAAAGAAATTCAGGGCCGCCCTTTATTTGTAGCCCAGGCAAGGCCAAAAGAAGCCAGGAAAACTACTTTTGTTGATAAAAGCGGTAACAGAAAGTGGTAAGCGCTGTTTAAAAACAGCTTGCATATTAAGCAGTTTATTACTCCGCATTTTAATGATGCATAATATTAGCCTGCCCCCACAGGCTAAATGATATTTGACAGTAATTGCCGTGACATAAGTCATACTTTATTTTACAAGCCTGCATAACCTTTGCAACTTGAAAATAAATGTTATGAAAACATTTTGGGACAACCGCTACACCGCCCACGATACCTTTTACGGCGAACTGCCCAACCAATTTTTTAAGCAATTTATTGATGGCCAGCCTGCTGGCCGTATTTTGTTGCCTGGAGAAGGCGAAGGCCGCAACGCCATTTATGCCGCTAAAAACGGCTGGGGCGTTGAGGCTTTTGATTTTAGTGAAGTAGCCAGGAGCAATGCAGCCGAAAATGCTGAAATAGCTGGCGTAATGCTGCACTACGAATTAAAAGATATTGCAGATTATAAAGCCCGTAAGTTGTACGATGTTATAGCACTGGTATATGTACACCTGCCCGAAGCGTTGCGCAAATCATTTCACAGAGAGTTGTTCAACTCACTTAAACCTGGTGGCTACATTATTATAGAAGCTTTTTCAAGAAAGCAGTTGTATAATTTATGCGGCGGCCCTGAAGATGTAAGCCTGTTGTACAGTGCCGGGGAGTTGCTGAAAGATTTTAGCGGCCTGAACGTTTTGCTTTGCGAAGAAAAAGAAATTGTGCTGGAAGAAGGGGAAGTACACAATGGCCTTGCCTCCG
>CAZRDD010000001.1:29348-42549 GCA_964598675.1 uncultured Parafilimonas sp. | reverse complement strand
AAGGGAGGTTTGTGGGGAGTCTATGGGAAACTGCCTGTCTAATAGTTCCATAAAAAGAGCGGCAATGCGCTCGGCGGCGTTATGGTGCTTGAAATAGGCGGTTGTTGGCTGCATTTTTAAAGCTTCGTGTATCAGCAGGTTTACATAACTGCGCAGCAGGTCATATTTATATACATACTCAGTATTAATTTCGGTATGCATTTTATTAAAAATGCTGGTGATAAACACCACCTGTTCATCGGTAAGAAAATAAACGGGGTCGCTGCCGGTTTTATACAGTGGCGAGTCTTGCAAGCTGTCGTTTCTGCTGGTGCCGGTTAAAAATGCTTCTGTAAAAATGCAGAAATAACCCCCATTCAGGTTGGTCAGCGGCTCCCAGGAATAAGGCACCAGGGGGTTGGAAAACATCAGCGCGGGGCGGTTTATTTCAATCCACCGGTCTGCATAGTGTACTTTTACGGGAGTGGTTATCAGCGATATTTTATAAAAATCGCGCCGTACATAAGGCGTGGGTTTATTGCAGTATTCCGTTAATGTAAAAACATTAAACTGGCTGTTGTTATTTTTTGGAAGTCCCAGGCCCTGTGTAAACTGCGTTGCTGATTGTGTTTGCGGCATGGGGCAAAGTTAAGAAATTCAAATAGACGGTCAATGTTGTTTAATAAAGATGGTTATTTTTAGCAGACTGGTTAAACGGCAGGGTGGATTGCATGCACTGCGGGCAGAGCTGGATTGATGAAATAGTGCAAAAGCCCATTGCATACCTGTAATACGGGTGGCGCCAATACAAATTAGGGGTTGTTACTTATTTACCTTGTTAATAAAGTTAAGGGCTCACTATTTCATTCCATAAGTAACGGTTACATAATACATGCCGCCAACAGATGGCCCGCCCAGGAACGAAGCATAATAATTGTTAAGCAGGTTGGTGGCACCCAACTTAATGGTTAGCCCGGTTGGGGTAAAGCTGTGGGTTAGCTGCGCATCCAGCGTGGCGTAGGCTTTTACATTGCCCGTTGCCAGAAAGGATTGCCAGTAGTAGGCACTCTGCCAGCGCCAGCTTATGGCAGCACCGGTATTTTTAAACAGGTTGCTTTTGGTGGCGGAAAGGTTTACCATCCACTCCGGGGTGTTAAAGCCATCCTCCAGCCCGTCCTCGTTGGCCGATTTGCGCAGTTTTGAGTAAGTGGCGTTGGCGTGGGTGGTGTAACCACCGCTGGTATAAGTAACCCCGGCACTTATGCCGTAGTCATATACCTGCGTTTGCGAGTTTGTCCACATGCGGTAAGGGCTTTGCTGCATTTTATTATATAATGCAAAGGGTATGGAATCGGTGTTTTGTGTTTTGGGTACGTTCATATTAGCCTGCGCAATAAAATTGCGGTAGCTGTTAAAGTAAAAATCGGCATCAATAAACAGTCGGCCTTGTAAAAAGGCGCCTTTGTATCCCCCTTCAATGGAGTTTACGTGTTCGGGTTGAATATATGTGTACGGGTTTTTCTTTAAAAGATTGGCATTGTGTTTTATAGCAGCACTTTGTGTATATCCGTTGGTATTAACATCAGTAAGCACTGCCTGCTGAAAACTGGTGATAGATTGCTGCAACCAGGCGTTTTCAAAAATACCGTTAGACATAACTGGCAGCCCACCCACCCGTTTTACACCGCCGCTGTTTACATTGGAGTATGCTTCAAAAATACTGGGGAAGCGATACCCGCTTTGGAAGGATAGCCTAAGCACCTGGTTGTGTACTGGTGCATATACCACTGTAAAGCGTGGACTAAAGGCGGCTTTAAAATAGTCGTTCTTATCGGCCCTTAATATTGCCCCTAATTTTAGTGCGTTTTTCAGCAGTGTTTTTGTTACAGAAACAAAACCGCCGGTTTTAGTGTAATAAATGTTGCTGTAGGTTTTGCCCGCAGCAGGGTTAATAAAATAGTTGCCATCAGGTACAATTATGTAAGTACGGCGGTCTGCCCCTGCAAGTACATTAATGCCGGTGTTGTTTGCCAGCTTTTTAAGCAGGGTTTTGGTAAGGTCAACCTGGCCTTCGGCATTCACAAAACTGGCCCTTACTTTAAGGGCGGCACCACTATCCCAGTTGTTTATTTGTTGCAGTTTTTGCAGTACATTGTTAAAAGCTGGTGTGCCGGGCTGGTAACGGCCATCGTCTGCGGCGGTGCGCGCAACGGCATGTGCCTGTGCTGCTGCCAGGCCCTGCTGAGTAGCATTATTGAATGCGGCAGTATAATCAGCGTACCATTTGGTATCGGGTTTATAAGTACGGTCAATATTTTCTGCCATAGAGCGCAGGTTGTACGAATTGCCCGTGTTTTCGCTGTTAATATAGGCTTTAAGCTGTACCGCATCCGATGTATATTGTATGCCATGCTGTTGCATCAGGTAATCCTGCAGCCTGAAACGGTTGGCGCGCTGGTACACATTATCCAATACTGCAACATGGTAGGTATAAGCAATGGTTGCATGGGGAGATACCTTATAATACAGGCCAGCATCAGCCTTTATATTGCGCAGGCTGTAATCCACCACGTCTTTTTCGTTATAGCCGGTGCGGGCTACCACGTAGCTTTTGCCTTGCAGGGCAATTGTTTTGCGGTCGCTGGATTCGTTGCCGTAGCTGCTTACAGGGTCTTTGGCAGGGTTGCTGCTGCCGGTAAGGCCTGTACTGGCATTGGCCGCAGCATTAAGGTCGGTTTGGTCGTTGGCTATCCAGTCGTAACCGGCGCTAAAACTACCGTTTATTTTAAAAGCCCATTTTGGCGTAATCACTTTTGCCCAGCGCAGGCTGGTTTCCGTGTAAGGCTTAACACTACTGTTTATATCGCCAATATGGGTAACTGCTGTTTTTTGTTGTACGCTTACACCCGCAGTAGTAAAAGGGTTTTTGGTAGAGATGTTGGCAAGACCGTTAACGGTGTTCATGCCATACAGGGCCGATGCTACGCCGGGTACAATTTCTACATTTTGTACATCAAGGTCGGTGGGGCCGAGGGCATTGGCTATAGGCCCGCCAATATGGGGCGATTGTACATCCATGCCATCAACCAGTTGGGCAAAACGCACGTTGGTGGTATTGGCAAAACCGCGGGCATTAAGCACTTTAAAACCCATGCTGGGGGTAATTACCTGTACGCCCTGCACATGCTCCAGCGCATCAAAAAAACTGGGTGATGGGGACGCTTCAAAATATTTGGTGCCGAGTTTTTGCACGCTAACGGGGGAGTGCAGCAGGCTTTCCCGCTGGCGGGATGCCGTAACCGTAACCTCGGCTAATATGTTAACGGAGGAGTCGGTTTTTGTGCTGTCCTGCTGCTGTGCGTTAACTGCCTGGCAGGCAAAACTGGCTAAAAGGAACAAATATGTTTTGATAAGCATTTGCTGGTTTGGTTCGTTATGTTTTCAAATATATAACGATATGGCCATAAATCCTCTTTGTAATAGCTGTTAGCGTGTTACTGGTTGGTTTTTCTGCTAAACATCAGCAAGCGTTGATTACGAAGCCTGCACGCAAGTTGAGTAAAGGTTAATTTATAATGGTAGTCAATTAAAGTAAACAGTGTGTATTACTGCACCAGCAGGGCCGATTGCTCCTCCATAAAGCGGCTGAACGCCTGCCGTAACAGGCGGTAATGGGCAATGAGTTCTTTCGCCTCGGGCGATATGCTGCTGCCGCCACCCTTTTCGCCACCAGTGCTGGTAATAACCAGGGGTTTGTTTACCACAGCGTTCAGGTTATTGATGATCTCCCAGGCTTTTTTATACGACATCTGCATTTTTTTAGCCGCCTGGTTAATGGAGCCGGTTTCTTCAATAAGGCCAAGCAGCTCCACAGGGCCAGGGCCAAAAAAACGTTTGCCGTCTTTCTCCAGCCACAAACTGCCGTTTACCTTAAAATTGCCTTTGCCCAATATGTTTTTAACTGCTGTAGCCATCGGTTAAAAGTAAAAATATTTGTTGAAAGTAGGTGGGGGAGAAGCACGGTGTAACGCCAGCAGCTACATCAGCCACACATCCTCCGGTAAAACGGAAATATGCAGTTTATCACCCCTGGTGTAGCGTTGCTCCATGGTTTTAATACGGAGGGTGGTATCGTTGTAACGCAGTTCCAGCTCATTATAACATCCCCAAAATATCACCTTTTCCACCGTACCGGTAAA
This sequence comes from uncultured Parafilimonas sp., assembly GCA_964598675.1. Taxonomy (GTDB): domain Bacteria; phylum Bacteroidota; class Bacteroidia; order Chitinophagales; family Chitinophagaceae; genus JABDFW01. The sequence goes on along the minus strand of CAZRDD010000001.1, from coordinate 38,371 downwards.
GCCATAGCCCGCCTGCCCGTTAATGGTAAAATGCTCCGGGCGGATGAAGATGTTGCGGCCGGTTGTTTCAAGCGCCCTTAAAGCAGGGATGGTTTTGGCCAATGCAGGGCTTATAATGTTGTAACTGCCGTACAAGCCACCGGCATACTCGTTTACCGGGTGGCGGTACACCTCGCGCGGTGGGCCTTGTTGTATAAGCATCCCGTTTTGCATTATCAGCAGTTCGTCAGCCCACGATAAGGTATCCATCGGGTCGTGCGAGGTGAGTATGCAGGTTACATGCAGCCGGGTGCCCAGGTCTTCAATCACCTCCTTTAAAATGGTTTTATGTATAAGGTCAAGGTTGGAGAAAGGCTCATCCAGCAGCAGCAGCCTTGGGTTGGTAATCAATAACCGGGCAAGTGCAATGCGCTGTTTTTCCCCACCGGAAAGCTGGCTGGTCCTCCGCTGCAGCAGGTGGTCTATGCGGCAAACCTCGTACAGTTTAGCCGCTTCTGCCGGTTTAAGCAGGTTTGGGTGTGCCAGCAGGTCGGCCACCACATAGTTGTTCAGCAGGTCGTAGTGTTGAGACAGGTAGGCTACGCCTTTATGCCCCGGCATAAGCTTTTCCATAGGGCCACGCACCTTTTTGCCGTCAAATACAACCACGCCTTCATCCGCCTGTACCTCGCCAGCAATAATTTTAAGCAGGGTGCTTTTGCCCGAGCCTGTTTCGCCTGTTATAGCAATTTTCTGCAGCATGTGCTGGTTAAAGCTTATGCCCTTTAGTATTTGGGTGCTGTGCAGTTGCTTAAATATGTTGGATACTTGTAGTAAAGCCATAAAATTGTGTTGATGCCATATACAGCATAACCCTTTTTGTATTTGAAAGCTAAATTATTACGTTAACCATTGCAGGCAGTAAATATTTAGCGGGTATTGGGCAACGCTGCAAATTTTAAGCTGTAAAAGGCAGGTGTATGGTAATGAAGGCTGTTAAGCGAGGTGCAATCTGAAAATTGCATAAATGTGTTGTGGTGAATAGCTAAGAAGCAGGCAATCAGGTATAAATTCACGTATACCGAGAAATACTGCCAAACCACGGTTTAACATCCCTGCTGCCCCAAATTTTTTATATTTGCGGCGTGCAAAAAAGAGTTGATATAAAATACGGTATGTATAAACTGGCGTTCTCGCTGGTGTTATGTGCCTTCTTTTTTGTGCAAACACAGGCCGCTTTTATTGCCCATGCCTACAACGATTACAGGGAAACAGGTGTTGGGCATTTTGAAAAAAGCAATGCTGGCAGCAACAAGTCCGGTGCAGCTGCCGGTATTACAAGTACCCGTGCTAAATTTAAGCTAAACAAGCGTTACCATCCAGAAACTGCCCCGGCACTTTTACAGCCAAGCTCTTTTGTTACGGGCGGCGGGTATGTTACAATAGTAAATGCCTGGGTAACGCTGCCATTCATCATTACCGCCGGTTACAACCATCATTATCAGCTTCGCGGGCCACCCTTCTTTAATCAGCAATAACATTTACGGTAGTTATTAGATTGATTAAAAGAAAATAAATTATGACTGTTTTACTTAATAAAGCAGCCGGTGGCATATTGCTGTGGGCAATATTATGTACATCGCCTGTTATACTGCTGGCCCAGGATGGCAGGGGCATTACCCTGCAACAATTAATTGATTCGGCCCGGCAGCACCTGCCAGTACTGGCACAAAAAAAAGCGCTGATTAGCAGTGCTGCCGCACAAACAACTTTTACACAGCATTCATTTTTACCATCCGCGGTGTTGGCGGATGAGGTTTCGGTAAGTACCGATAATTCATTGCCAGGCTCCTACCTTTCGTTTGGCCTTATTCCATCAACTTCATCCGGTATTCATCCCACCAATAACTATCAGCCCGCTACTGGCAATATTGGCCTTTTGTACAGCCAGTACACCGTGGCCGATTTTGGTTACAGGCATGCCGCTGTTCAAAATGCCCGTGCTTTGGAGGGCCTTAGCAAAAGCGACCTTGAAAAAGAGCAGTACCTGCTGGCGTGGCAAACGGGGCAGTTATATTTTCAGTTGGCTAAAAGCCTTTACCAACTGGAGGTTGATCTGCAAAACGTACAGCGTTATACCGATGTGTACAGGGTGATACAGGCAGTAACGCAAAGTGGCATCAGGCCGGGGGCTGATTCCTCCCTGGCGTTGGCAGAACTGTCAAAAGCCCGTATACAATATAATCAAACGGCAGGCAAAGTAAACCAGGTGCAGCAGCAGTTAAGTTACTTAAGTGGTATAAACGCCGAAGATATAAGGCCGGATACCGGTGAAACAAAAACCTACCTGGGGGCCATGCGTATTGCGGCCAAAGCGTTTGACAGCAGCATAGCCAGCCCGCTTACCGATTACTACGAAAAGCAGCAGCAGGTTTTTACTGCCACGGAAAGCCTGGTTAAAAAAAGTTACCTGCCCAAGGTAATGCTTACCGGTATTGTATGGGGCCGGGGCAGCAGTATTGATTACAACAGTAATTATAAATCCCTGGCAGATGGCCTCGGTTACCAGCGCCTGAACTATATGGCCGGGGTTACTATTGCGTACGACCTGTTAAGCCCCCTGCATAAACGGGATAAACTGGCAGTAAGCCATTACCAAACGTTAGCCGGGGCCGAGGTGTACAACCAGCAAAAAGCCTGGTTGCTTAATGTAAACAACAGCGCCGAAGCAGCCACCAATACCGCATGGCAAAACCTGCAGGAGTTGCCGGTGCAAATAAAAGCTGCGCTGGATGGCTACAGCCAGAAAACGGCGCAGTACAAGGCGGGCATTATTAACCTGGTTGATTTTACCAATGCCTCATTTGTGCTGTACAGGGCACAAACAGATTACGTACAAACCCTAAGCGACTGGTTTATGGCCAATCTTGACAAGGCTGCCGCAACAGGCAATCTTAACCTATTTATTCAATCAGTAAAATAAACATACATGGTAAGGGCAGCTTTAAAACGACCTGTTACTGTTATGGTTTTGTTCAGCGGGCTTTTGCTGTTTTCGGTAATGGCCCTGCGTACAATACCTATAGATATTTTTCCCAAACTTAATTCGCCAACCATTTATGTAATTGAGCAGTATGGCGGCATGTCGCCCAAACAAATGGAAGGCTTTTTTGCCACCCGCATGCAGGACCAGTTTTTATACATAAACGGGGTAAAGAATATTGAAAGCAAAAGCATACAAGGGCTTTCGCTGATACGTTTAAGTTTTTACGAAGGCACCGATATGGCCGAAGCATCGGCACAGGTGGCGTTGCAGGTGGCCCGCACACAGGCTTTTTTTCCGCCTGGCGCTTTGCCCCCGCAGGTTATACGGTTCGATGCGTCTTCCCTTCCGGTGGGCGAGCTGGTGTTCAGCAGTAAAACGCGCTCGTTGAAAGACATCTTCGACCTGGCGCTTACCCGCGTACGCCCCATGTTTGCTACCGTACCCGGTATGTCATCGGCCCCGCCGTTTGGCAGCAATGCCCGGACCGTGGTGATAAACGTAGACCCTGAAAAACTACGTTCGCTAAACATGTCGCCAGACGAGGTGGTAGAAGCTGTGGCAAAAAACAATAGCATATCCCCTTCGGGCAACCTGCGGGTAGACAGTACCATGTTCATCACCTCGGTAAACTCGCTGGAGGGCAAGGTGAAAGCTTTTGAAGATATACCGCTAAAAAGCAACGGCACTTCAACCGTTTTTGTAAGAGATGTTGCCACCGTGGCCGATGCGGCGGATGTTACTGTATCGTACGCGCTGGTTAACGGCAAGCGCTCCGTATACATTCCCGTGGTAAAAACGGCCAGTGCATCCACCTGGGATGTGGTGCAAACATTGCGCAGCCGCCTGCCCGAAATGCAAAGCCTGCTGCCAGCAGATGTAACCATAAGCTATGCCTTTGACCAATCGGTTTTTGTTATGAACTCTGCCAAAAGCCTTATGACAGAGGGCATACTGGGGGCGGTACTTACCGGGTTAATGGTATTGCTGTTTCTGCAGGATTGGCGCAGCAGCGTTGTGGTAATAGTAACCATACCGGTAGCTGTAATAAGCGCGGTATTCTTTTTGCAAATGGCAGGGCAAACCATTAATATAATGACGCTTAGCGGCCTGGCCCTGGCCATTGGTATACTGGTTGACCAGGCTACGGTAACTATTGAAAATATACATCAGCACCTTGAAATGGGCAAGCCTAAAAAACAGGCCATACTGGATGCCTGCAGCGAAATATCCTTCCCCCTGTTGCTGATACTGTTGTGTATACTGGCCGTGTTTGCTCCGGCTTTTGTAATGAGCGGGGTGCCAAAGGCAATGTTTCTGCCACTGTCTTTATCCATTGCATTTGCCATGATTGTTTCGTTTGTGGCAGCGCAAACCATGGTGCCTGTAATAAGCAACTGGCTGCTTAAGGCAGAAAAGTTTCAGTACCATCACAATAAACCGCATGCTCATGCGGGGCTGGCGCTTGATGCTGCTGAGGAGGCCGAAATTAACAAACACAATCAGCAGGATGCAGCCCACAAAGAAGAAAATGGCTTTTTTCAGCGCCTCAAACTGGGTTTGCAAAACAGGCTGGCAGCATGGATGCATTACAGAAAATTAATTGTTACCGGTTACCTGGTACTGGTGCTTGGCGCAGCAGCCCTTTGTTTTGTAACCACAGGCAAAGACCTGCTGCCCAAAAGCAACAACGGACAGTTGCAGTTGCGCATAAAGGAGCCGGATGGCACCCGGCTTGAAATTACCGAGCGTACTACAAAGGAAGTGCTGAATATTATAGATTCAGCCGTTGATGGACACGTGGCCATATCATCAGCCTTTGTGGGCCTTGTGCCAAGCAGTTTTGGCACCAGTAACCTTTATGTGTTTAACAGTGGTACGCACGAGGGGATAATACAGGTTAACCTTGAGGAAGGATATAAGGTAAAGATGGATGATCTGAAGGAGTTACTGCGTAAGAACATAACACAAAAGTTTCCCGGCCTGCATATATCGTTTGAGCCGATAGAGCTTACCGAAAAAATAATGGCCCAGGGAGCCTCCACGCCCATTGAAGTGCGCATTGCCGGGAAAAACATGAAGGATATAAAAGGCTATGCCCAAAAACTGGTTGATACATTAAAGCATATTGATTTTTTAAGGGATGTGCAGGTGCAGCAGCCGCTGGCTTTCCCCAACCTGGGCATTGCTGTAAACAGGCTAAAGCTTTCGCAAATGGGGCTTACCATTGATAATGTTACCAAAAGCATAACCGATGCCACCTCCTCCAGCAGGTTTACCAATAAAAACCTGTGGCTGGATGAAAGCAATGCCTATACCTATCAAACGCAGGTGCAGGTGCCGGAGTATATCATGAACTCCGTAGAGCAGATGCAGGGCATCCCCCTGGTAAAGGGGCAGCCCCGGCCCGTACTTAGCGATGTGGCTGTGCTTACCACGGACAGCCTGCCCGGCGAGTATGACCGCAGCGGCCCCCGCCGGTTTGTAACGGTTAGTGCCAATATTTATGGGAAGGACCTTGGTACGGCTACGGCCGCAGTACAAAAAGCCCTTGCATCGCTGGGTACACCACCTTCCGGCCTTGTAGCCGAGGTAAAAGGTATGTCTGCCCTGCTAACTGAAACCCTGGGTTCGCTGCAAAGCGGCCTGCTGGCCGCCATTGTGGTTATACTGCTGCTGCTGGCTGCCAATTACCAGTCGTTCCGCGTATCGCTGGCGGTATTATCAACGGTGCCTGCCGTACTGCTGGGCGCAATGCTTATGCTGCTGGCAACGGGGGCCACGCTCAACCTTCAGTCGTACATGGGGCTTATCATGTCAACAGGGGTATCGGTGGCCAATGCCATACTTATCGTAACCAATGCTGAAGCCTTGCGTTTATCATACCGGGATACTTTTAAGGCTGCCGCTGTAGCCGCCAGTGTGCGGCTGCGCCCAATATTAATGACCAGCCTTGCCATGATAGCTGGTATGATACCTATGGCCAGTGGCCTCGGCGAATCGGGCGACCAGTCTGCGCCGTTAGGCCGTGCCGTTATAGGCGGGCTTATAGCTTCTACTGCTGCATCATTGCTTATTGTGCCACTGGTATATGGTTGGTTACAGCAAAAAGCATCACTGGTATCACCATCGCTGCTGCCGGAAGATGAAGTAAAGCAGGTGGCTTAGCCAGGCGATAACGGCATTCACAAAACCCAAGTATTTTAAATAAACGATCACAGAAAAAGAGAGTATATGAAAAGAATCATCATTTCTATCATTCCGGTACTTGTGCTGGCAGCATGCTCCTCGCCCGCAGAAAAGAGTACACAGGGAAAGGCTGCAACAGTACCCGCCTATCAACTGGCGGCTGTTGAGCAGGGCGGTATTTCCAGCATTATAAAATTGCCTGCACAACTGGCGGCGTACCAGGAGGTAAGCATTTTTCCTAAAGTAAACGGTTATGTAAAAAATGTGTTGGTTGATATTGGCAGCAAGGTGCAGCCGGGGCAGTTGTTAATGACACTGGAAGCACCCGAACTGTTGCAGGCGGTTATACAGGCTAAGGAGCGTTATGCCAAAAGCCGCTCTGCGTACGCTATTGACAAGGAGCATTATAACAGGCTGCTGGAGGCTGCGGCCACGGCAGGGGCCATATCGCCGCTGGATCTATCCACCGCCAGGGAAAATATGCAGGCAGACAGCGCCCAGGCCAACGCCGAAAAAGCCAATTGGCAAATGCAGGAAGCTATGATGGGCTATTTGCAGGTTACCGCGCCTTTTGCAGGGGTTATTACCGAGCGTAACGTACACACCGGTGCGCTGGTAAATGCCAGTGGAAAGGATAAACCCATGCTGGAGCTGAAGCAAACAGCGCATTTAAGGTTGCAGGTAGATGTGCCGGAAGCAGTATCTGCCACCCTGAAAAACGGCGATACCATTTCGTTTACGGTAAATGCCCAAAATGGCAAGGTGATGATGGCCCAGGTGGTAAGAAAGGCCCATAATATAAGCGAACAGTACCGCAACGAACGTGTGGAGGCTGATATACCAAACGGGGATGGGCTGCTCTCGCCCGGTATGTATGCAGAAGTAATGTTACATGCCAAAGGCGGCGGGCAAGTATGGCGGGTGCCTAAAACGGCAGTGATAACCTCTACCGAAAGAAAGTATGTACTAACAGTAAAAAATAATGTAATAACAAAGGTTGATGTAACCACGGGTAATGAAAGCGCTACTTCTGTTGAGGTGTATGGTGTGTTGCAAAGTGGCGATACTGTTATTGCCAATGCCAGCGATGAGATAAAAGAAGGGCACATGTAAAAAGGGCAAATACACATTTTTTAATAAACCCGCAATGCAGGTTACCACATGGTGCTGCCTGTGTTGTGGGTTTATTTTATAACAGAACTGTTAATTTGCGGGTTTTATATTACCTGTAGCAGCAGCCGTATGCCCACAATGCCCAATGCCACAGCCAGCGCCTTAATAATAAAAGATGCTTTTAATTTGTGCGAGAGGTAGGCCCCCAGTTGCGCTCCGGCTACTACGCCAGCACCAATGCCAATAACCATGCGCAGAATGTAAGCCGAGTTGTAATTGCCCTCGTACCAGTGTACCAGCACACTTACCAGCGACATGGCAGCCAGTATAAAATGCGATGTTGCTGTTGCAATATGCACCGGAAAACCCAGCCAGTTTACCATAGCTGGTACATGTATAATACCGCCGCCAATACCCAGTATGGGCGAAATAAAACCCACCACAAAACTGATGCCCCAGCCAATATAGCGGTTGTAGCTGTAGGTATACACCTCGCCCTTGCAGTCGGTTAAATAATGCGTGGTTTTGTCAAATACAGTTTTTTTATGCTTTGGTGTATTTGTACCGGAGCTCTTGCGCAGGAAGAGTACTACCGAAAGTACAATGAGCAGCATGCCAAAAAACAAGGTAAAAATATGCGAGCTGATGTGTTTAGTTATATAAACACCCAGTATGGAGCCCGGTATGGTAAAGAGAAAAAACTGCAATCCCGCTTTGTAATCAATACGTTTTGCCCTTGCATAGGCAATACTGCCTGAAAAGGCATTGAAGAAAACGGTAGCCAGCGATATGGCCGTAATTTGCTCAGGGGTAAGGGCCGGGTATGCCAGTATAAGCACCGGAACCAGTATAAAGCCGCCGCCAGCGCCTATCAATGTGCCAAGAGTGCCAATGGTAAAACCAATAACGATGAGTAAAAAAATATTATCCATGGAGGCAGGTAAAGGGTGCAAAGATGCCCCTTTTGCGGCAAATGCGGTTGTGTGGTAACACAAATTTGTCCTTTGCGTTTTTGTTTTACAGGTTCGCCTTGTGCCAAAGGTGCATATCCTCATCAGCAAAGCACGTGTGCCCGAGTATAAGGAATGGATGAATATGCAGGGCATTAAACCATCCTATATTTGTAAGGTCACAGGTGCACATTAATTGTTAAAGCTTTTTCACCATACTTTTTTCATGAGAAAAATAATTACATCCATACCCGTACTGCTCTATTTTGCCTTTGCTGTAACCTCCTGCCAGAAAACAGCCACCGGCACCGGCGGCACCAGCGATACTACAGCTACCACTAACTACGACTTTGGTGCAATAGACAAAATATTAAACGACTCTGTGCCAGTAAAGTTTGGGGGTGTATGCTACGCCTTAATACATGTAAATGGTAAAACCGTTTATTCAAAATCGTTTGGCGGGTACACAGGCAGTACGCGAAAATTAATAGCCTCCTGCTCAAAATGGCTTTCCGGCGCAGCCCTTATGACTTTGGTGGATGAGGGTAAGTTAAGCCTTGATGATACGGTTGGCAAGTTTCTGCCCATATTTACCACCTATAAAAAGGGCAGCATTACCATACGGCAACTGTTTTCGCACACATCGGGCTTTCCCGGCGATTCGCCGCAGGGCTACGAAGGCAACTATACCCTTACACTGGCGCAATGTGCAGATTCTATTGCAAAAAACGTGGCACTCATCAACACAC
>CAZRDD010000001.1:18742-29338 GCA_964598675.1 uncultured Parafilimonas sp. | reverse complement strand
GGTACTAAGTTTTATTACGGGGGAGTTAGCATGCAGGTGGCCGGCCGTATTTGTGAAGTGGTATCTGGCAAAAGCTGGAGCGATTTTTTTGCAGCTAAAATTACCGGCCCCTGTGGTATGGCCAGCACCGATTTTAGCCCCCTTAACCCAAATGCCCAAATAGCAGGCGGGGCCTTTAGCACCGCAGATGATTACCTTAAGTTCCTGGATATGATAATGAACAATGGGGTAACGGCCAGCGGTACGCGGGTGTTAAGTACTGCAGCCATTGCGGCAATGGAGCAAAGTGAAATTGGCAGTGCCACCGTAGCCTATTCGCCCTACCCAATGGTATGGCTAAACACAAGCGGTTTTTATGGTATTGGCAACTGGCGCGACCTTACCGCTGCTGGCGATGTGCTGGTGGAAGACAGCAGCCCCGGTAAATTTGGCAGCCACCCCTGGGTAAACCGGGGCAAGAAGCTAACGGGCATTATTTTTACGTACCTGCCCGCCGGAGGCTACCTGCAAACGGCACCTACCTGCCTTGCAATACGAAAAGCTGTTAGAACAATTGTGCAGTAATGTGGTAATTGTTTCAACCGGCGCAAATTGGCTACGGTTTTATCCTCTCGGTTTCTACCGGTGCAGAAAGTAAATTAATAATGTAATTATTGATAAGGCTGCGTAAAGCAGAGGAGGTAAAAATAAAAACCGTTTTGACGCAACCCCAACATAACGCATACAAAATAAAACGGAAAGCTGTGATTGGCTATAAAGCCTGCCTTGGGCAGCAAAACAGCCGTTAAAGCCCGCGCAAGGTGATTATTTGACTGATAATATTGGATTGTTAAGTAGTTTTGCCCCCCGGAACGAATAATTCCGGGGTTTTTTATTTATTCCTGAAAAAAACTTTCAAAATATTCTTGCGTAATTAAATCCATCCCCTTACCTTTGCGCTCCCAATCACAAAATTGGGTTAGGCTATGTCTCAAAGAATCAGGATAAAATTACAATCATACGATCACAATTTGGTAGATAAATCTGCCGATAAAATCGTTAAGACCGTACGCAGCACTGGTGCGGTGGTAACAGGGCCAATACCCCTGCCTACCCGTAAGAGGATATTTACTGTACTGCGTTCCCCGCACGTTAACAAGAAGAGCCGTGAGCAGTTTCAGCTTTGTACGCACAAGCGTTTGCTGGACATCTACACTTCTTCTTCAAGAACAGTGGATGCACTAAGTAAATTAGACCTGCCTTCTGGCGTTGAAGTTGAAATTAAAGCGTAATCGTTTCGTTGCCCTTTTAAAGGGTTATGCGTAGCGGATAAGCAATAGTTCTTTAAGTATATTAAATCATCTCTCAACCGCCCTCGTTACAGAGGTTTGGAAAAAGAGCTCTGACTAAGAAACCAGATTTCTCAAACTCCTCTGATGAGGGTTTGAGGGTACATATAAACAAGCCCTTCGAGGTTTGTTTACTGCCGGTACTTCCTCTTCATATTGGTAACAGTATGAAAACTTCGGAAAAGGTCGGTGGCAAACAGGGATTGAAGATTCCGAACATCATCGGATCTGTCCTTAACACCTTGCGGGGGCAAAAACCGCAAAAACGATGAAAGGTATTATTGGTAAAAAAATTGGGATGACCAGCATCTTCACTCCTGATGGCAAACAGACATCTGTTACCATCATCGAAGCTGGTCCCTGCGTTGTAACGCAGGTTAAGACTAAAGAAACAGATGGCTACAGCGCACTACAGTTAGCGTTTGGCGACAAGAAAGAAAAGCACTCCGTTAAGGCCGAAATTAATCACTTCTCCAAGGCCTCTACAGCTCCTAAGAAATTTGTAAAAGAATTCCGCGATTATTTTCAGGATAAAAATATTGGTGAAACCATTGGCGTTGAAATTTTCACCGAAGGTGAAAAAGTTGATGTTGTTGGTACCACAAAAGGTAAAGGCTTCCAGGGTGTTGTAAAACGCCACGGTTTTAGCGGTGTGGGTGAAGCATCCCATGGCCAGCACGACCGTCAGCGCGCTCCCGGTTCTATCGGTGGTTCTTCTTATCCTTCACGCGTATTTAAGGGTATGAGAATGGCTGGCCGCATGGGCGGTGACCGTGTTAAGCTGCAGGGCCTGAAAGTGGTAAAGATATTTGCTGAAAAGAATTATTTGCTTATCAGCGGTTCTGTACCCGGCCATATTGGTTCCATCGTTTTAATCCAGAAGTAAACTTTAATCTGAACGAAGATGCAAGTAGAAGTTTTTAATACAAAGGGCGAAAAAACCGGCAGGCAGGTTGAATTACCTGATGATGTGTTTGGTGCAGAGCCTAATGACCACGTAATTTACCTGGCTGTTAAGCAGTATCTTGCTGCACAACACCATGGTACGCATAAAGTTAAAACCCGTGCCGAAGTTAAAGGTGCCAGCCGCAAGCTGCACAAACAAAAAGGTACCGGCGGCAGCCGTAAGGGTAACATACGTAACCCGTTGTACAAAGGTGGTGGTACCGTATTTGGGCCTAAACCACACGGTTACGATATTAAGCTTAATAAGAAAGTGAAAGACCTTGCAAAGGTTAGTGCCCTTTCTTACAAAGCAAAAGAAAATGCTATTGTTGTACTGGAAGACCTTCAGTTTGAGGCACCAAAAACAAAGCAGTTTACCGAAGTGCTTAAGAGCATTAATGTTGCTGGCAAAAAGGTACTGTTTATTTTACCTGATTACAACGATAACGTTTACCTGAGCCTGCGTAACCTGCCATCAGTTGGCAGCACCCTGCTTACTGATATTAACACATACGATATTGTGAATGCTGATGTACTGGTACTTACAGAAAATGCTGCAAAGATATTTTCTGAAGACGAAGCAACAGCCGTAGCGTAATTCATTTGAAAATTGACTAACATGAAACTTACAGATATATTAATAAAACCGGTGTTAACTGAAAAGGCTAACAACCAGCAGGAAAAGCTGAGAAGGTATACTTTTAAAGTAGGCCGCAAAGCTAACAAGCTGGAAATTAAAAAGGCTATTGAAGAGTTTTACGGTGTTTCAGTTGTTGATGTAAATACTGTGGTTGTGCCTGGTAAAAACAAAACACGCTTTACAAAAGCAGGTTTTATTAAAGGTGTTAAACCAGCTTACAAAAAAGCTTACGTTACTGTAGCTGAAGGTAGCAGTATTGACCTTTACGCTAACATTTAGTATTACACAGCGTATAAAAGTATGGCAGTCAACTGCCGCAAAAGTTGAAATTATTTTATAAACCTTATAAAAAGTTCCCTTTGGCCGGTATAAAAAGGCAGGGGTTACAAGGTAAATATGGCACTAAGAAAATATAAACCAGTTACAGCAGGCACCAGGTGGAGAATTGGAAACGCCTATGCTGAGATTACAACTGATAAACCTGAAAAGAGTTTGTTAGAGCCTATCAGTGGTACTGGTGGCCGTAATGCACAGGGCCGCCGCGCAATGCGCTATATAGGTGGTGGTCATAAAAAGCACTACCGTATTATTGACTTTAAGCGTGATAAAAAAGATATTGAAGCTACAGTAGTTTCTATTGAATACGATCCAAACCGTACTGCATTTATCGCATTACTGCGTTATGCTGATGGCGAAAAAAGGTACATTATTGCACCACAGGGTTTACAGGTAGGTACTACCGTAATATCTGGCGATGCAGTTGCACCCGAAATTGGTAACGCTTTACAAATGAAGTTTATTCCTTTAGGTACTGTTGTTCACAATATTGAAATGCAGCCAGGCCAGGGTGCAAAGCTTGCAAGAAGCGCTGGTTCGTCTGCACAGCTTACCAACAAGGAAGAAAGATACGCTGTACTTAAAATGCCTTCTGGCGAATTAAGAAAAGTATTGGTTAACTGTTATGCAACTGTAGGTGTTGTATCAAACAGCGACCATAACCTTGAAACCGCTGGTAAAGCAGGTGTTAGCCGCTGGAAAGGTATACGCCCACGTACACGTGGTGTAGCAATGAACCCTGTAGATCACCCGATGGGTGGTGGTGAGGGCAGGGCTTCTGGTGGCCACCCGCGCAGCAGAACTGGTAAATATGCTAAGGGCGAAAAAACCAGGCAGAGAGGAAAAGGCAGCGATAAGCTGATTATCCAGAGAAGAGACGGTAAAAAAATAGCAAAATAAACAGATAATGCAACTGGCCGAAGCATACAAGGTTTGAGGATTGAGAAAAGTGAAAATGCAGAAGCTGGTTACAAAAAATCTAACATCTTAAATCAATAAATCGTAAATCCAGATGGGTCGTTCGATTAAAAAAGGTCCCTACGTAGATGTAAAGCTTGAAACTAAAGTTTTAACCATCAACGAAGGCAAAGCAAAGAAATCTGTTCTTAAAACCTGGAGCCGCCGTTCAACAATTACGCCGGATTTCGTAGGGCACACATTTGCTGTGCATAACGGTAACAAGTTTATACCGGTTTACGTAACAGAATTTATGGTAGGGCATAAGCTTGGCGAATTTGCCCCCACCAGGAACTTTAAGGGACACTCAGGACAGAAAAAATAGAAGTTCATAGTTCTTTGTTTTGTGTTCACCGTTTTATGTTTCCTTTTTAAAGGGGCTTAAAACATAGAACGCCAGGACACAGAACCCAAAACATAGTATAAAAATGGAAGCTATAGCTAAATTAATGAATTACCCTACGGGGCCTCGCAAAGTACGTTTGCTGGCTGATGTGGTACGTGGAATGCAGGTAGAAAAGGCGTTGGCCATACTGGAACACCACCCGCAGCATGCTGCAGTACCACTGGGTAAGTTGCTTAAAAGCGCTGTAAACAACTGGGAACAAAAAAATAACGGTCAAAGTGCAGCAGATGCAGGCCTTATTGTAAAAACGGTGTTTGTTGATGGTGGACGCGTTTTAAAACGGATGCGCCCAGCACCACAGGGCCGCGGATACAGGGTTCGTAAACGCAGCAATCATGTAACCATAATTGTTGACACCCCCGCAGCTGCTAAAGCAAAATAGCCGCAAAGGTTAAACGAATAAAGAAACTCAAAATAACCTAATAAAATCTTTCCTGCAACACAGGAAGGGCTAAATGTAAAATATGGGTCAAAAAGCAAATCCAATTGGTAACAGGTTAGGCATCATCCGCGGATGGGAGAGTAACTGGTACGGCAGCAAAACAGACTATGCCGGAAAGCTGATTGAAGATCACAAAATCAGAACCTACCTAAACGCTCGTATCAATAAAGGTGGCATCGCCAGGATAGTTATTGAGCGCACATTGGGCAAGCTTATTATTACCATCCATACCTCAAAGCCAGGTATCATTATTGGTAAAGGCGGTAACGAGGTTGACCGTATAAAGGAAGAATTAAAGAAATTAACCAGCAAGGACGATGTACAGATTAACATTCTGGAAATACGCCGCCCCGAACTGGATGCAAACATAGTTGGCGATACCATTGCCAGGCAAATTGAAAACCGTATTAACTACAAGCGTGCTATTAAAATGGCTATCGCTTCTACTTTACGGATGGGTGCCGAAGGTATTAAAATTAAAATTGCCGGCCGTTTAGGTGGTGCTGAAATAGCCCGTACTGAAGAGTTGAAGCAAGGCCGCGTGCCACTGCACACCTTCCGTATGGATATTGATTATGCTTCGGTATTTGCTTTAACCGTTTATGGTAAAATAGGTATCAAAGTATGGATTTGTAAAGGTGAAGTATTGGGCCAGCGTGAGCTTAACCCCAACTTTACTGGTGGCAAAAGCGAACTGAGCGACAGGAGAGAAAGAAGGGATGATGACAGAGGTGGTGACCGCAGAGGCGGCGACCGCAGGGATGACAGGTTTGGTGGCGGCGACCGCAGAGGCGGTGGCGGCAGGGATAACCGTGGTGGCGGTGTACCAGGTGGTGCAGGCAGAGGCGGAAGGAGATAATTTACACAGTCGTTTCCGGATTCGGGTTTCAAAGGTTTCCGGTATTATTAAAATATCATTGATAAAAACCGGTACCAGGTAACTGGAAACCGGGAACAGAAAAGAAATATAAAATGTTACAGCCAAAAAGAACAAAGCACAGAAAGGCGCAAAAGGGCCGCATTAGGGAAGTAGCTAAAAGAGGTACCTCTATTGTATTTGGCTCTTATGCTTTAAAAGCTGTAGAAGCTATATGGTTAACCAACCGCCAGTTAGAAGCTGCGCGCCAGGCTATGACACGTGCAATGAAACGTGAAGGTAATGTTTGGATACGCATATTTCCTGATAAGCCAATTACCAAAAAGCCACAAGAGGTGAGGATGGGTAAAGGTAAAGGTAACCCTGAGTATTTTGCCGCTGTTGTTGAGCCAGGACGTATTTTGTTTGAAATTGATGGTGTTACCGAAACAGTAGCAAAAGAAGCTATGGGTTTGGCTGCACAAAAACTGCCAATTAAAACAAGGTTTGTTATAAGAAGAGATTTACAGGCATAATAAATGTTGAAAATGGGTAATTTGAAAGTTTGAAGGTTAGTTCGAATAATCAAATACACTCTTCAATCAATTTCAAATTTTCAAATTCATAAATCAGAATACAAATGGCTAAGCATATAGAATTTAATAAAAGCCTGAAGGATTTAAACGAGGCTGATTTAACAGCCCGTATAAAAGAGGATGAAATCCGTTTGAAAAAGCTTGAGTTTGCACACGCAATTTCTCCGCTTGAAAACCCGATGAGCATCCGCGCTATGCGCAAAGACTTGGCTCGCCTTAAAACCGAACTTACAAAAAGGGAACTGGTTAAATAAATGTTGCTTGCTGTATGCAAAAGCAGCGGGCAACTAAAGTAAATATTTTTCTCCAGGCTAATAGCTTGGAGCTAAAAGCTAAAAGCTAAAACAATGGTTGAAAGAAATTTGCGTAAAACAAGAATAGGTGTGGTTAGCAGCAATAAAATGACAAAAACCATAACTGTTGCTGTTGAAAGAAAAGTAAAACACCCCATCTACGGTAAGTTTGTGAAAAAAACTACCAAATTCCATGCTCATGATGAAAAAAATGAGTGTACCATAGGTGATGTGGTTAAAATTATGGAAACCCGCCCGCTTAGCAAAACTAAGCGCTGGAGGCTGGTTGAAGTAGTAGAAAAAGCAAAATAGTAAAACACTTCACGCTGCCGGTGTTACTTGCAGCAGGTGGTATAAGTATATTTTTTTCTTCAGGTTTAGTGCCTGAAGCTAAAAGCTAAAAGCTAAACAAAATGATTCAGCAGGAAAGCAGGCTAAATGTAGCTGATAACAGTGGCGCCAAAGAGGTGCTTTGCATAAGGGTACTGGGCAACTCCGGTCAGGATTATGCCAAAATTGGCGATAAGATCGTAGTAACCGTTAAGGATGCAATACCCGCAGGCGGCATTAAAAAAGGTACTGTTAGTAAAGCAGTTATCGTACGCACAACAAACAAATTGCGCCGCAAAGATGGTACTTATATACGCTTTGATGATAACGCAGTAGTACTGCTTAACAACTCAGACGAGCCAAGGGGTACCCGTATATTCGGGCCAGTAGCCAGGGAACTTAGGGATAAAGGATATATGAAGATCATTTCACTGGCTCCTGAAGTATTATAACGTATCTTTGCAGCCCTTTAAAAAAGGGGGCGCACCAATTATAAAAGAAATTCTGATAAATCACAAGCGATGAGCAACAGATTTAAACCTAAATACAATATCAAAAAAGGCGATTCAGTAGTGGTGATAGCCGGTGATGATAAGGATATTAAGAAACCACGCACGGTTTTAGAAGTTATTATTGATAAAGGCCGTGTGGTAGTAGAAGGTGTTAATATCATTACCAAGCATACCAAGCCTTCTGCCCGCAATACCAAGGGCGGTATTGTAAAAAAGGAAGCTCCTATACACATAAGCAACATTATGTTGTGGGATGCCAAAGCAGGTGCGCCAGCAAAAGTTAAGCGTACCCGTGAAGAAGGTAAATTAGTACGTATATCTAAAAAATCCGGGGAGGTTATTAAGTAATGAGCACAGTAAAATATACTCCGAGGCTGGCTAACAAATATCAGGATGAGGTGATACCTGCCCTGATGAAAAAATTTGGTTACAAAAGCATTATGCAGGCTCCTAAACTGGAGAAAATCTGTGTAAACCGTGGCGTAAATGGCGCGGTAGCTGATAAAAAAGCTGTTGATGTAGCTGTTGATGAGTTAAGCAACATTACAGGCCAAAAAGCTGTACCAACCATAAGCAAAAAAGACATTTCTAACTTTAAGCTGCGTAAAGGCATGCCCATTGGTGCACGTGTTACGTTGCGTGGTGAAAGGATGTTTGAATTTCTAGACCGTTTAATTTCTGTTGCCCTGCCACGTGTACGTGACTTTAAAGGCATTAGCGATAAAGCGTTTGATGGCCGTGGTAACTATACCCTTGGTGTGACAGAACAAATCATCTTTCCTGAAATAGATATTGACAAAGTATCTAAAATTACAGGTATGGATATCACTTTTGTTACTACTGCAGGTACTAACGAAGAAGCTTACGAGCTGCTGAAAGAAATGGGGTTACCATTTAAAAATGTTAAAAAGGACATCCAGTAATTTCATAAATACCAAAAACTAAGTTTCAGCTTACGTGTAAGTTTTGTGATTTAGACATTGGATTTTAAATAATAAATATGGCAAAAGAATCAGTAAAAGCCAGGCAAAGAAAACGCGAAGCCATGGTTGCCAAATTTGCAGAAAAACGAGCTGCATTAAAAGCTGCCGGTGATTACGCAGGGTTGGACGCATTACCAAAAAATGCATCGCCCGTACGTTTAAAAAACCGTTGCCAGTTAACAGGCCGCCCCAGGGGTTATATGAGGTACTTCGGTATTTCAAGGGTAACCTTCCGCGACATGGCGCTTGATGGTAAAATACCGGGCGTTACAAAAGCAAGCTGGTAATTTATTGCCAGCCCAATTATTGGGATTAAGACATTTGAATTGTATTAAAAAATAGATAAGGCCTTTGTTAAACAGGGCCGGAGGTAAAAATATGGTAACTGATCCTATAGCAGACTTCCTTACAAGGGTTCGTAATGCACAGTTGGCCGGTCATAGGCTGGTAGAAATTCCTGCTTCTAACCTGAAGAAGCGTATCACTGAGATTTTGTATGAACAAGGTTATATCCTTAAATACAAATTTGAAGATGATACCAAACAAGGTGTTATTAAAATAGCTTTAAAGTACGATGCTGATACAAAGCAGCCCGCTATCCGCTCCTTGGAAAGGATAAGCCGCCCAGGTTTACGCCAGTACTCTAAACCTGCAGAGTTTAAAAGGGTAATCAATGGCTTAGGTATAGCTATTATCAGCACTTCTAAAGGTGTTATGACCGACAAACAGGCGAAAGCTGAAAATGTTGGTGGAGAAGTGCTTTGCTACATATACTAAAATATTGTAAAGCCCTTATATGGGCTTTACATGTTAATATAATTCCGGGTACATTAAGCTGCACATACACGGCTGACCGGCCAGGAAGTAACAGAATATATATCACAAACTAAAAATTATTGTATGTCTCGTATTGGTAAACAACCGGTTATTCTTCCAAAGGGTGTAACAATTACAGTAGGTAGCGATAACGTTGTTACTGTAAAAGGCCCTAAAGGCGAATTAAAACAGGCTATTGACAGGGATATTAAAGTAGAAGTTGCTGAAGGACAGGTTAACCTGCTTCGCCCTACTGATCAAATCCGCCACCGTGCAATGCATGGTTTGTACCGCGCATTGCTTTCTAACCTTGTAAAAGGTGTAACCGATGGTTACAAAAAAGAGCTTGAACTTGTGGGTGTGGGTTATAAAGCATCAAATGCTGGTAATATCCTCGATCTTTCTCTTGGTTATTCACACAACATTATTATAGAAATACCTAAAGAACTTAAGGTTGCTACTGCAACTGAAAAGGGCCAAAACCCTAAAGTTGTTTTAGAAGGTATTGACAAACAGTTGCTTGGCCAGGTTGCCGCTAAAATACGCGGCCTGCGTAAGCCTGAACCTTACAAAGGTAAAGGTGTTAAGTACAAAGATGAAGTTGTACGCCGCAAAGCTGGTAAAGCTGCTGGTAAATAAATTTGATACAGCTACGTTGATTGTGAGGTTAATTGAAAATTTGAATATCAGTTTGATTTTTTCTGCCGGTCTTCAAATTTTCAAACCCACAAATCCTCAAAATAAATGGCTCTTCAAATTCTCAAAATATTCAAATTCATTCCCGGCAGTATCGGGAACCTAAATAAAACGAAATGGACGCTAAAGTTATAAGAAGGCAAAAAATTCGTCACCGCATCCGCAAGAACGTTGCAGGTACGGCACAAAAACCACGTTTATCTGTATTTCGCAGCAACAGCGATACTTATGTACAGCTGATTGATGATGTAAACGGTGTAACTATTGCCTCTTCAAGCACAAAAGAACAAGATATTGCTGCTCAAAAATTGCCAAAGATTGAAAAATCTAAGCTTGCTGGTGCAGTACTTGCCCGTAAAGCTATTGAGCTGGGTGTAGCTACAGTGGTTTTTGACCGTAGCGGTTATTTATATCATGGCCGTATTAAGGCAGTAGCCGATGGTGCCCGTGAAGGCGGATT
>CAZRDD010000001.1:0-18732 GCA_964598675.1 uncultured Parafilimonas sp. | reverse complement strand
GATTAAAATTTTAGATTGCTCAGGCAGTTTAAAGCTGCTGTTGTGCGTTGCATTGACAACGCATCTGAAATAGAAATTATAAAAAATAGCAAATTATTAAGATGTCACGAGTAAGCGTAAATAAAGTAAAAGCCGGTGGCGAAATAGAACTGAAAGAAAAAGTTGTTGCCATTAACCGCGTAGTTAAAACTACCAAGGGTGGCCGTACTTTCAGCTTTTCTGCCCTGGTGGTAGTGGGTAACGAAAATGGCGTTGTTGGACAAGGTTTGGGCAAAGCCAAAGAAGTACAGGAAGCTATTACCAAAGGTATTGAAGACGCAAAAAAGAACCTGGTTAAAGTGCCTGTAATACATGGTACAATACCTCACGACCAGCTTGCACGCGAAGGCGCAGCAAAGGTGCTTATAAAACCAGCCGCACAAGGTACTGGTGTAATTGCCGGGGGCAGTATGCGTGCTGTACTTGAAAGCGCAGGTATTACCGATATATTGGCAAAAAGCCTTGGTAGTGCCAACCCTCACAATGTGGTTAAAGCTACTTTAAAAGCTTTATCACTGCTACGTGAGCCGGTTGCTGTATCAAGAAACCGTAACCTGCCGCTGAAAAAAGTATTTAACGGTTAGTAACAAAACCTTTATAATACACAGGTAAATATATTTTTAAACTTTTGGGGTTCTTGTAATCCTTAAATTAAAATAGTCATCCTTAAGGAGACAGGGGTATGAAAAAGATTAAAATTACACAAGTTAAAAGTGGCATTGACAGGTCTGAGCGTCAAAAGCTTACTTTAAAAGCATTAGGCTTAACTAAATTGCACTCTTCTAAAGAAGTAGAAGCTACACCGCAAATACTTGGTATGGTACGTAAAGTTACCCACCTGGTTACTGTTGAGGAGCTTGCATAAACAATTTAAAGATTTGGAAGCGGGCAGATTATTTAATAATTTGCCCGCTTTTATAATGTACTTATAAGTTTTTTTAAAACAAATAGCGAGGGAACGATTTCCCGCTGAGTTAAAATCGAAAGTTATGAAACTGCACAATTTGAAGCCTGCAGAAGGCGCTGTACACAAAGAGAAACGTTTAGGCCGCGGTGAAGCAAGCGGTAAAGGTGGTACTTCAACAAAAGGTAACAAAGGTGGTCAAAGCCGCGCTGGTTATCAACGTAAAATGGCACACGAAGGTGGCCAGATGCCCATTCAGCGCCGTATACCTAAACGTGGTTTTAAAAACAACGACAAGATTGATTACAAGGTATTTAACCTGGCTCAAATTGACCTGTTAGTTGAAAAATATGAACTGACTGAGTTTACAGTAGAGAACCTTTACATAAATGGCCTTATTGGCAAAACCGATAAGGTCAAGGTGCTGGGTAATGGCGAAATTACCGCTAAGGTTTCTTTCAAGGTAAATGGCGTTAGCGCAAAGGCAAAAGCTGCTATTGAAGCCGCTGGCGGAAATATTGAAGTTGTAAGATAAATTTCACGATATTTGCCCAACGCATCTTTAAGGTGCGTTTTTTTGATTTAACGACTATCACACAAACAAACAGACATTGTGAAAAAGTTTCTTAATACTTTAAAAAATATTTGGAGCATTGACGAGCTGCGGAGCAAAATAGTGGTTACGCTCACCCTTATATTGGTATACAGGTTTGGTACACACATAGTTATACCAGGCATTGACCCTACACAGTTAGGTGCATTAAAAGATACTACCAATAAAAACGGTATGCTTGGCTTGCTGGATGCTTTTGCAGGTGGTGCTTTTAGCCGTGCCTCTATCCTTACCCTGGGTGTTATGCCTTACATTTCTGCCTCAATATTTATGCAGTTGGTTACCATATTGGTACCCCAAATGGCAAAAATTCAGAAAGAAGGTGAGAGTGGCCGTAAGAAAATTAATTCATGGACACGTTACCTCACCGTTGTAGTAACCTTGTTTCAGGCAGGTGCTTATGTAACTTTTCTTAAAACAAGTTACGGCAGCGCAATACTCGAAGCTTATTCTTCATACTTCCTGGTATCAACCATTATCGTTTTAACAGCAGGTACACTGTTTGTTATGTGGCTTGGTGAAAAAATACAGGATAAAGGCTTAGGCAACGGTACATCCATCATTATTATGGTTGGTATCCTTGGCCGTTTGCCAGAAGCCTTTATGCAGGAAATTGAAGCAAAGAGCAACAAAGGCGGCGGTGGTTTATTGATTTTACTTGTGGAAATGGCTTTTCTTATTGCCATCATCATGGGCTTAATCATTCTTGTACAAGGGTTGCGTAAAATACCAGTTAACTATGCTAAACAAATTGTTGGTAACAGGCAGTTTGGTGGTGCAAGGCAGTTTTTACCTTTAAAGGTTAACAGCGCTGGTGTAATGCCAATCATTTTTGCACAGGCAATCATGTTCCTGCCTACATTGTTTTCTTTCAGTGTAGCTACACAGGGTATTGGTAAAATTTTCTCTAACCACAGTAACCCTATTTATATGGTGGTGTATGCGGTTATGGTTATTGCCTTCACCTTCCTGTACACGGCTTTGATATTTAACCCTAAGCAGATGAGCGAGGAGCTTAAACGCAACAACGGTTTTATACCTGGTGTTAAACCAGGGCAGCCAACTGCGGATTATATTGGTGCCATAATGGACAGGATTACCCTGCCAGGTGCCGTGTTTCTTGCTTTTGTTGGTATTTTGCCGGGTTTTGCACAACTGTTAGGCGTTACTGCACAGTTCAGCACCTTTTTCGGCGGTACTTCACTGCTGATTATGGTGGGTGTAATACTTGATACTTTGCAACAAATTGAAACACACTTGCTCATGCGCCAGTACGATGGCTTAATGAAAGGTGGCCGTTTGCAAGGCAGGCAAGCAACAACACCAGCCAGTTATTAGTATTACTTAAATAATAATATTTACGCTAACCTGCTGGGCTTACCTGGCAGGTTAGTTTTTTATAAGGGTTGTTGCTGTACAGTTTTTAGCTAAGGGTATAAATGTGCTTAAATAGTGGCAGCGTATCGTTACATAACAATAGTAATATTGTTTTACAACTAAAACGAGTTTTATATCAGGGTATAAATATTTTCATCATTAATAAAATTGGCATTGCTTATAGCGGTTTTTAAAATAAATAAACTATAGGCGTATGTTGTGCTTTTAGGGCACGGAGGGCAGTATGATAATTTATAAAACAGATGCGGAAATTGCCATTATGAAGGAGAACGCCACCTTGGTTAGTACCATACTGGCTGAGGTTGCAAAAATGCTGAAGCCTGGTATGACCACCCTTCAACTGGACTTGTTTTGCAAGAAAATGATTTTTGACAACAAGGGTATCCCCAGTTTTTATAATTACCGTGGCTATCCTTATAATATTTGTGCATCTGTAAACGATGTGGTGGTGCATGGTTTTCCTAACAACAAAGCGTTGAAGGAAGGGGATATTATCTCGGTTGACTTAGGTGTTACCAAAAATGGATTTGTGGGCGAGCATGCCTATACTTTTGTAATAGGCGACCCCGGCCCTGCGGTGTTGCAGTTGGTACGGGTAACCAAAGACAGCCTTGCAAAGGGCATTGAAAAGGCTATTGTGGGCAACCATATTGGGGATATAGCCAACGCCATACAGGATTATACCGACCGTAAGCACGGTTATGGAGTAGTGCGGGAACTGGTGGGCCATGGCCTTGGCCGAAGCATGCACGAGGACCCACAGGTGCCTAATTTTGGCAAACGCGGGTCTGGTCCAAAGCTGAAGGAAAACATGGTGCTTGCTATTGAGCCTATGATAAATATGGGCAGGAAAGATGTGTATACTGAAGATGACGGCTGGACGGTTAGAACAAGAGACGGCAAGCCCAGTGTGCATTTTGAACATGATGTATGCGTAAAGCGAAACAAGGCATTGATTTTATCTGATTACAGTATTATTGAAGCTGCGGAAAAAGCAAACCCCAACTTAAATACTTCCTATTAGTTCACAATATAGCCGGGTTAAAGTATTTTTTCAATAATTGTATAATTGCATGAAGAGTAACCAGCAGCATTTGATAGTAATAGGTGGAGGGGCGGCTGGTTTTTTTTGTGCCATTAATGCTGCAAGGTTAAACCCACTGCTTAGGGTAACCATTGTTGAAAAAAACAACAAGCTTCTCTCCAAAGTAAAAATAAGTGGCGGCGGCAGGTGCAATGTAACGCATGCCTGTTTTGATATTACCAGCCTGGTAAAGTTTTATCCACGTGGGGTTAATTTTCTTAAAAAAGCATTCCACTGGTTTAACACTAACCATACGGTTGAATGGTTTGCCGAAAGAGGCGTTGTGCTTAAAAAGGAAGATGATGGGAGGATGTTTCCTGTAACCAACGATTCGCAAACCATTATTAACTGTCTTTTACGCGAAGCGGATAAATACGGCGTAAATGTATTGTTGCAAACCGATATTAAAAACATTGATATTAATGGTGATGGCAGCTTTGTTTTAACGGCTGCAAATAATTCCATTTTAACTGCCAATTACCTGTGCATAGCCTGTGGGGGTTATCCCAAAACAGCCCAATTTAGCTGGCTTACGCAAACCGGCCATACTGTAGAGGAGCCTGTGCCTTCTCTTTTTACTTTTAACATGCCCAATAACCCAATTACACAACTCATGGGGGTTAGTGTTGAAAGTGCCACCGTAAAAATTGCAGGTGGTAAGTTGCAGCAAACGGGGCCTTTACTTATAACCCATTGGGGCATTAGCGGCCCTGCTGTATTAAAACTTTCTGCCTGGGCGGCAAGGGAGCTTGCTGCATGCAACTATAACTTCTCTGTGATTATTAACTGGCTGCCTGCCTTTAATGAACATACTTTAAAGGATGAGTTACAGTATATACGCGGCAGGGATGCTGCTGTTAAAATAGTAAACAAAAATGCTTTTGGGTTGCCAACAAGGTTATGGCAGTACCTGCTGGAACAATCTGGCATAAACCCTAACTGGCGTTGGGCCGACTTACCCGGTAAACTACAGCAAAAACTTATACAAACACTTACTGGCCAGGTGTTTGAAGTACGTGGCAAAACAACATTTAAAGAAGAATTTGTTACCAGTGGTGGCATTAATCTGCAGGAAATTGATGCCAATACCATGCAGAGCAGGGTGGTGCCTAACCTGTATTTTTCTGGCGAAATAATGAATGTGGATGGTGTTACCGGTGGCTTTAATTTTCAGCATGCGTGGACAAGCGGATTTATTGCAGCAAAGAGTATTGCCGAAGTTACCATCAGCAAATAATCCTTATCAGTGCCAAATCATCAGTTGGTTTTAGGCCGTGTATGTGTTCAAGTTGTTTCAGTTTTCTATCTAATATATCTTCACTTTCATTGTTAATATTGTCCACCATTAGCATTTCCAAAGGGTTAATATCTCCTTGATCATCTTTTTTATGAAATGGTGTAAATGTCTCTATTCCGTCTGTCGCAATGGAAATGTCCTTAATGTTGATCAGGTTGATTTTTTGCTGCTGGTGGCTGTACCAATCATCAAAATCCTCACTCAAATGGTAACCAATGTAATCAGGCTTATTATCCTGTTCAAATACTCTAATACCCCCGTTAATACTTACAACACCATCGCCAATAGCCAGCAGCGTGCCATTTTTATGCTTTTTATTTAACACTAAGAGGATGATTGTCGTAAGCAACTCGTTCTTGCCAAGCAGCAGCAGGTTTTTAACAAGCTTTAGCTCCTCAAAAAGGTTTTGTAATATATGCTTTAGGTAATCCCCGGTGTCTGCATATAAAGGTTGCTTGTTGTACAACTCCCTGTAACCTGCCGAGGTGGTAATTTTGCGAAGCAGCTTACCTGTAATTGTCGATGCTAAATAGCTGTCATCCCCCATCGTACATCCGTCCATAACAGCAGAAACTATTATATCTTCTCCAATAGAACCAGTGAATGCGTAATCCTCGCAGTGGGTAAGGTGATACTCTCCTTTTTGAAGGGTTTGGTATATTTTCATAAATCTTTGTAAATATACGAACCAGTGCTTAACAAAAGCACGGAGTCCCCTTATCAAACCAGTAGCCGCTTTAGTTAAAATCAACCCATAATATAGCCTGTAACCGGATAATTTATATTACTATATTCGTTCCTCACACATCCTCAAAAAATTCTCCAATGAAAAATCTCTGCGCATCCGCTTGCCTGGTTGCAATGCTGTTTATGTTTAAGCCTGTAATGGCAGATGGTGGCCGTATACACATACTGCCGCAGCCCGTAAGTGTTGCCGAGCAGCCGGGCTCATTTAAACTAAATAAAGAAGTTCAGGTAGTTTATCACGGTAGCGATACCGCCCTGGCCAGTGCCCTTACTATTTTTACAGGGCATCTTTATACGCAAAGCGGTATTCAAATAAAGGTAGCTGCAGGGGCTGCCCATGGCAAAAGCATTGATGTTTATATTGATAATAAAGCCGATAAAACCATAGGTAACGAAGGGTATAACCTAACTGTAACAAGTGGCAATATTGCGTTACATGCCAATACTGCTGGCGGCGCTTTTTATGGCTTGCAAACCCTGCTGCAACTGGTACCCCCAGGTGGTGCAAAAGCTGGCGTGGCTGAAATGCCTTGCGCAACAGTTACCGATTATCCACGGTTTGGCTGGAGGGGCCTAATGCTTGATGTTAGCCGCCATTACTTTACCAAAAGCGAGGTGGAGAAATTTATTGACGAAATGGTTGCTTTTAAATACAACACCCTGCACCTGCATTTAAGCGACGATAACGGCTGGCGTGTTGAAATAAAAAGCTTGCCATTACTTACACAGGTAGGTGCCTGGCGGGTAAAACGTACCGGCAGGTTTGGCACGTTTAGTAAACCCCAGTGGCAGGAGCCCGCTACCGATGGAGGCTTTTATACCCAGGATGATATAAAGGAGATGCTGCGTTATGCTGCGGTGCGCAATGTTACCATTTTGCCTGAAATTGATATTCCGGCACATAGCCTGGCGCTTATTGCATCGTACCCCAACCTGTCCTGCACGCAAATGCCTTATTTTGTAAACCCTGGTAGTGAGTTTTATGGCGAAGAAGATAATGTGTTGTGTGTAGGCAACGATTCAGTATTTGTAATGCTGGATAAGATTTTTACTGAGTTGGCGCAACTCTTTCCCAATCAATACATACATGTTGGCGGCGATGAAGCTTACAAAGGTTTTTGGGAAAAATGCCCGAAATGTAAAAAGCGTATGGCTGATGAGCATTTAAAAAATGTGGACGAGTTGCAAAGCTATTTTGTAAAGCGCATGGAAAAAATGCTGAAGGAGAAAGGCAAAAAGCTGATTGGCTGGGATGAAATACTGGAAGGTGGCCTGGCCCCCGAAGCTACGGTGATGAGCTGGCGCGGCATGCAAGGGGGGATAAATGCCGCAAAAATGAACCACCATGTAATTATGACCCCCTGGGGGTATTGTTATACCGACCTGTATCAGGGCGACCCCAATGTGGAGCCGCCCACCTACGGCAAACTGTTGCTTAAAACAAGCTATAGTTTCGAGCCGGTGCCAGACAGTGTTGATGCATCGTTTATACTGGGTGGGCAGGCCAACTTGTGGAGCGAAAGCATACCCACCTGGAGGCATGCAGAGTACATGAGCTGGCCCCGCGCACTGGCTACCGCCGAAGTGTTATGGAGCCCCAAAAACAGCCGTAACTGGGATGCCTTTATTGGCAATATGGAGCAGCAGTTTAAGCGCTTTGATGCCGAGCAGGTAAACTATTCAAAAGCGGTGTACGATGCTGTTATTACCGCTAAAAAGGGTGGTGATGATACGGTATTTATTAAGCTTGGCTGCGAAATAAGCAACGCGGATATTTATTATACTTTTGACCAGACAAATGCCGATAAATACAGCCTTAAATACCAAGGGGACTTACTTACATTTCCTACTGGTGCCGATAAAATAAATGTAATTACCTACAAAGATGGCCAGCCGATAGGCAGGCAAATAACGGTTACAAAAAAGCAACTGGAAGAAAGGGCGAACGACAGGCCCGATTTTTAAATAACTACCAGCTTAAATACATATATTTTTTTGCAAAACATCCCGGCACATAAAAACGCAAGGGATGTTTTGCTTTTGGTTGGTGATACTTTATGCAAGGTAAATTAAAGTTTTAGCTGTTTATTGTATCAGGGTTACTGCCAAACCTTGCGCGGCGTTGTTTAATGTTACAACCATTAAAACCAATGCTTGCCTCCGGGTATGGCCGGCTTAATAAGTTTGTGTTAGCTAAACAGCCAGGTTGTTAAACACAGGCAATGCAGTTGCTTTCTCTTTGTATTTGGGCTTCTGCAAAATATACTTTTAAACATTTTATGGCAGATTATTACCGGGTAATATAAATTGTTATTGCTATTGCAGGGCAGCCAACATGCCTGGTGTATATGTTGGGCAAAGTAAACAGGTTAACATTTTAAAGCGGTGTATTATTAACCCGTTTTTATCTGCTTGTTGCTTGTTAGTCTTTATGTGTGGTGTAATGGTTGTGTTTAAAAAGGTACTTGTTCCAGCTTGCTTCTCAATATTTTTAAACGCTTTACCGTGTTTTATATTATGGCAAAGGCAGTATGCCTTTTTGTTGTAATGCCCGTTGGTAGTGGCTTTCGCTTAAATAGTATAACCTTATAATTTGGGTATAACAAAGTTGGCTTACACGCTAACTCAACCAGTTATCTGCATGAGTGAACGTATAAAGCAATGGGCAAAATTTAGAAAATATTTTCCTTAAAGCTTTTTTTAAGCAGAGTTTAAGCTTTTGGTTGAGGTTAAATGATACTAAACAAGCTATTTTTACATCGGTGTTTTTCATAGGTTAGCAACGGCCCGGATATTCTTATCAGGGCTTTTTTTATGCCTGTTTTCTTCTCTAAGTATTCGTGGTGTCTTTCACGCTTTGAATCATTTAAAGAACATACCGTACATACCTTTCCTTATTCCTGTTACTACTTTTTTAAACCTGCCTGTCAAAATTGATTTTTATTAATGTTAAATAAGCCAGAGTGTAGTAGGTTAAAGAAATGTTAATGGATGTTGTTTGTTGCTTCTAAAAAGGAAGGTGATACAGCCAGTTAAAGGCGTAAGTTTTTCTAAAATATACAGTCAGCTGCATAAGAGTATTAACTGATAAATAGCCTGGCTGCAACAGTTAGGTTTTACACTTAAAGAGTTTTAATATGCTGCTGTATGGGTTAACGGTATTTAAGGGGTTCTTTAAGCCACTATTAATTGGAAGCCGCCGTACCTAAGGTGTACTTTTGTATCGGTGTTTTTCATAGGTTAATAAAACGGCCCGGATAGTCTTATTCAGGGCTTCTTTTTTTATATACAAACACAAATGCTCTGCCGGAATTATAGTTGGCCGATGCTCTGCCAGGTATACATTCAAAAAGCATCCCCGTTTTACCAGAGATGCTTTTATTTCCAAAGGTTAGTACTGTTAGCTGTTATACTTAAGCCTGCTTATGCTGCAGTACTTAATGGCAAAAGAAGGTTGAGGTAACTAATCTTTCCAACTGCTTTTAATAGAAAATTTTATCAGGTAGTCGTCAGATGCATCGCTGTGCGTGGCCGACATTATTTTTACCAGCTTGTTTTTTAAATCAACTATAAACATGTATTTGTTGCCCACATCGCTGGTAACGTTGTATACGTATGCATCGTAAGCTGCCTTGTATTCTTTATCTTTTACGTAGTAGCTCGATTTTATATCGTTGGTGGTGTGCGTAAAAATTGTTTCGCTTTCGTTAATGGTGAACATGGAGGCATATTCACTGTTGTCGCCACATTTGTCAAAGCTGCTGGTGCTGGTGTTCCAGTAGCAGGTTTGTTTGTAATCGGTACTTATATGTACTGTTTGGGCATGTATTACGCCTGCGGCTAATACCATTATGCTTAATTGTAAAAGCTTTTTCATACAATTTGTTTTGCCAAATGTATATAACCTGTAATGCTGCCATATACCGTGTTAACGGTATTTTTTAATGTAAAATGCAGGGCCGGGCACACTGGCAAACTTTATTAAAGGCTTTTATTAGCCAGTACGCTTGTTTACAATTGTTGTAGCCCTGTTATTTTTGTTTAAATACATATTTTTTTGATGTATTTAAAACCACCGCCGGGTTATATTTGCCTGTAAAAAATTTAACCGGCATGCGAAAAATTTCGGGCTACCTGCTTACCTGCTTTATAGCTACATGTTCATTTGCACAAACAAAACAGGCGGCACCTGTGCCTGCTGCACCTGCATTGGCAAGGCCTAAACTGGTGGTGGGTATTGTGGTTGACCAAATGCGCTGGGATTACCTGTACCGGTACTATAACCTTTATAAAGCCAATGGCGGTTTTAGAAGGCTGTTGAACGATGGTTTTTCCTGCGATAATACACTTATACCTTATACCCCAACCGTTACGGCTGCAGGCCATACCTGTATATATACGGGTTCTGTACCAGCCATACACGGTATAACAGGCAACGACTGGTACGATAATTACCAGCATAGGCATGTATATTGTACCGACGACAGCACTGTAAGCACTGTAGGCAGCACCAGCAATGCCGGTAAAATGAGCCCCCGTAACCTGTTTGTTACAACCATTACCGATGAATTGAGAGCAGCTACCAACTTTCAGAGTAAAGTAATTGGGGTGGCATTAAAAGACAGGGCCAGCATACTGCCAGCGGGCCATGCGGCCAATGGCGCGTATTGGTACGATAATAAAAGCGGCGATTTTATTACAAGCACTTATTATAACACCGATTTGCCAGCATGGGTAAAGGCATTTAACCAGAAAAAAATGGTTGACTCACTTTACGCCCTTAACTGGGATATTACCCTGCCCAGGGATGTGTATGAACAATACAGCAGCGCCGATTACAGCCCTTACGAAAGCAAACCTTTTGGTAAGGACAGCTCTGTATTTCCGTACGACCTGGCCCAGTATATTGGTAAGGATTATGGTAAAATATCCTCAACGCCTTATGGAAATACATTAACCGCAGAAATGGCAGAGGCAGCCGTGCTGGGCGAAAACCTTGGCAAGGGCAGTAACACCGATTTTTTAGCGGTAAGTTTCAGCTCGCCCGATTATATAGGGCATGCGTTTGGCCCCACCTCCTGGGAGCAACTGGATGACTATGCAAGGCTTGACGAAACCATTGGCAAGCTGCTTGACTTTTTAGATGCCAATGTGGGTAAAAATCAGTACACCGTATTTTTATCGGCCGACCATGGCGTGGCCAATGTGGCTGGTTATGCAAAAGAACATGGTTTGCCCGGCGGCACCTTTGATGATGCTGGTATAGTAAAGCAAATGAATGCCATTTTAAAAGAAAAATATGGTAAAGAGCGTATAATACGTGGCATTTATAACTACCAGGTTGTTTTAAACAACGAATTGATTGATACAACAGAGTTTTTAAACAGGAATGATATTATTGATTGGGTAATTGGCTACCTGGTACACCAGGAGGCTGTGGCCAGGGCGTTTGCCATTGATGACCTTAACAATAATACAGTATTAAATAGTAAATTGAAAGAAATGCTTGCCAATGGGTACTACCCACAGCGCAGTGGAGAAATACAAATACTGCTAAAACCAGGGTATTACGAAGGTGGCAGTACAGGCACTACCCATGGTGTTTGGAACCCTTACGATGCACATATACCATTGCTGTTTTATGGCTGGGGTATTAAGCATGGAAAGCTTAACCGCGAAACATATATGACCGATATTTCTGCCACAGTAGCAGCCCTGCTGCATATACAAATGCCCAGTGGTTGTGTGGGGCATGTTATTGAGGATGTGCTGAAGTAACTCTTTAATGCTGATTCCACTATAAATAAAAGAGCGGCCTGCGTTTTTATATGCAGGCCGCTCTTTTATTTTACTGCTGTGTTTATTTACAAGCCGTTCTTTTCAACAATATGCTTTATTATTTTATCAGCATGCTCCCTGCTGTTTTCAATAAACAGCTTATGGGTGTTCATACCACCGCAAACAACCCCCGCAAGGTATATGCCGGGTAAGTTAGATTCCATCGTTTCCGTATTAAAGTTTGGGGCCATCACCTCGTCATCAGATAGTTTTATGCCTATGCTGCGCAGCATATCAAGGTTGGGCTGGTAGCCTGTAAGCGCCAGTATAAAATCATTAGGCAGGGTTACAACACCCTCGGGGGTAAGTATATCTGCCTCTTTCTCGCGAATATCCACCAGTGTTGAGTGGTAGTATGCTTTTATACTGCCTTCTGCAATGCGGTTAACAATATCTGGCCGTACCCAGTATTTAACTCTTTCACCAATACCCTCGCTTTTAATAACCATGGTAACATCAGCACCCTTGCGCCAGGTTTCAAGCGCTGCATCTACTGCGGAGTTGCTGGCACCCACCACAATTACTTTTTGAAATGCGTAATAATGAGGGTCAGTATAGTAATGCGATACTTTGGGTAATTCTTCACCCGGAACATTCATTAAAAAAGGCAGGTCGTAAAAACCGGTGGCAACCACTACATTGGCGGCCTGGTACACCTGCCTGCTGGTAGTGATTGTAAACAGGCCAGCATCGTTTTTAACCACGCTTTTAACGGCCTCAAACAAGTTAACTTTAAGCTTATATATATCGGTAACCTTTCTGTAATATTCAAGTGCCTCACTGCGGTGGGGTTTGGGGTTGGTGCTCATAAAAGGTACGCCGCCAATCTCCAGCCTTTCAGCAGTAGAGAAGAACGTCATGTTAACGGGGTAATTGTACAGGCTGTTTACTAAGCAGCCCTTATCAGCAATTATATAACTAAGGCCTGCTTTTTTGGCGTTAATACCACATGCCAGGCCAATAGGCCCCGCACCAATTATAAAAATATCATACTTGCTCATGCCCGCAATTTACGCAAGTGCTGGCAAAACAGCGGTAACCTGTGTTAGTAAAACAATTTATCCCTTTTTTGGGTGATGTTTATGCCGCATAAGCTATTTTAATGTAAAGGGGTATGCTCATCTTGCTAAGTGCAGCAGCCTGCCTTGCTTACCTGCGGGTGTAAAAAGAGCGGGAGTAATAATGGTAACACTATGTGCGGTTAACGCATGTATGTTGGTGGGTTGCACGAAGGCGCTGAGGTTTTGTCCAAATGGCGAAATAGCTATACTGGTATCAGAAAGGCGCTTGTAACTGAATGAATCTAAAATGCCATGCTCGCTGGAGTAGATGGTACTGTCTGTTCTAAAATCGTAATAGTCACCAGGTTGGCCGGTATAATCATATTCACTATTATTGATGCCTACACCGCCAAACGAAGTGTCGGTTACAATATCCCAACTGCCTGAAATAGTTGAATCGTTTGGGTTGGTGCTTGCGTAAGAAATATTGTTTTTTACAGCAGCACTGCTGTTTTTGCCACAGGCAGCATAAAAAATAAAAGCAGATAAGGCAATAAGTGTTATGGCAAGCGGTTTCATATATAGTGATGTTTAGGCATTGACCAAGGTGTTTGCCTTACCGTTGCAGCAATACAAAATATAGCAGCAATAGTGTACCCGCAGCAATACCTTTTTTACAAACCTGCAATAATTGCCTGTTCAGCCTTAGCCTTAAAATGTATAAAAGCCTCTGCGGCTTTTACCCCTGCCTGCAACCCGCGAAAATCTTCCAGTGGTTTAAAAAAGCCATTGTAAGTGCCATCCGGGTCCTGCGATTTGTGGGCGAACATAGCGCCCATTTTCTTATTCCGCACGGCGGTAATATCTACAAAATCAGTTGGTGTAAAAGCCATTGTTTCGGTACCGGTGTTTACCTCGTAAAAATACAGGTTAAACTGCTGCCCGCTTTTAACCCAGGCGGTTAAGGCCAGCAGGCCGGTAACCTGGTGGTCGGGGTGGCTGTCAACCGGCCACTGGGTAAATACTACATCTGGTTTTTCAGCCAGTAGCAGTTTGGTTAAATCTTCGCTTCTGTCTTTGCTTAAAACCGTATTTCCGTCAACCTGGCCTGCAAATAGTGGTTTAGCCCCCAATATACCGCAGGCAACTTCTGCTTCTTTGGTGCGCAGTGCAGCACATTCGGCGTAGGTTTTGGTGTTGTCGTACGCCTCGCCACGGGTAAGGTATAAAAAGGTAACATTATGCCCGGCGGCACTGTACCTGGCCATAGTGCCGCCACAACCAAACTCCGGGTCGCCGGGGTGGGCACCCACACAAACAACATTTAATTTTTTGCCGTTGGCAGCGGTTGCATTTGGTATAGTTGTATCGCTGGCTAACGCAATGGCTGGTGCGGCAATGGCACCGCCAATACCCATTGCCGTAAGCTTAATAAAACTGCGCCTTTCCGAGGTTTGATTTTCCATAAGGGAAAGGTATGAAATAGAAGGAATTGTAAATACCTGCCTGTGAAATTTGCAGGAAGGTATTTCTGCTGTATTGTTTATGTACAAGCAGTTAGTAACTGGTTGCTTTACAAAGCCTATAAAAGAGTATTAGTGAAGCCCTGTGCTGCTACAAATCGTGATGAATGTAAAAAATATGGCCGTTTAAATCTTTTATGGTAAACTGCCGTATGTTCCAGGGTTTATCTTCTATGTCTTCAACAATATCTGCACCCCTTTCTTTAAATTCAGTATAGGTAGCATCAACATCTTCGGCAAATACCCAGTGAATATTTGGAACGATTGGATTGCCTGCTTTGGTAAAAAAGATGGTAGTATATCCCCTTGTTACAGCCCCTATTGATTTATCGGGGTATGTCCATGCAATATCAAAGCCCAAAACATCCCTGTAATACTTTTGAGCTTTTTCAACATCTTCAACTGGTAGTTGAGGTACAGGCTGCCCTATTGTTGTTTTTTTCATAGCTTTTGCTTTTGGATAGCACTTTAAACGCTAAAAAAGTTAAGGGCATGCAAGGCAGTTTGCGCGCCTAAAATAAAACAACCGGCCTAAAATTTGGCTTCCCTCTACAGCTTCTCCAGCATATCCACCACGCCTTCGCGTTTTAAAATAAGGTAGCCCAGCCTGTCGTTGCTTACCCCTTCCTTAAGCTGGTAGCTGAACAGCAACTGCCCGTTTCGCACTTCTGTTTCAAAATACCGGAACTGAATATTGGGGAACACCTTTAGCGATTCGCCTATTTCGTATAAATGCGTACTTAGCACAAACAATACATTTTTCATTTTCAGCAGGCCCTCAATAACCGTGCTGCTGCATTTCATAGCATCCTGCACGTTGGTGCCCTTAAACAGTTCATCAATAAGTATCAGCCATTTTTTGCCATCACTTATTTTTTCAATGGTTTTGCGTATGCGTTGCACCTCGTTAAAAAAGTAGCTTTCGCCTTGTATAATGTTATCTACTACCTGTATGTTACTCAACAATCCATCAAAATAAGTAAGGGTAACTTCCTTGGCTGGCACAGCCATGCCAATATGTGCCAGGTAAGCAGTAAGGCCTGCGGCTTTAATAAAAGTGCTTTTGCCCGCCATGTTGGCCCCTGTAAGAAAAAGAAAATTTTGTTGTTGCGTAAGCGCCATGTTGTACGATACGGGTATGCGCAACAGTGGGTGCCATAACTGTTGGGCGGTAAACTGCGGTATGTCGCCTTCTACAAATGTTGGAAAGTTGTATTTAAAGTGCATGCAGGCGGTAGCCATACTGTAATAGGCATCTAAGCGGCTGTAAATATCAATAAGTTCAAAACTTTCCTGCTTAAAGCGGCGGTGAAAAAAATGCCCCCGGCGCAATTGCTCGTGCAGGCTTACGGGTTGCTCTTTTGTGGTGTGGATGATGTTGTGCAACTCGGCGCTGTTAAGCAGCATGCTTATACGTTCCCCCATTACTTTAAGGGTGCTGGGGTTATCGTCTTTACGCAGCAGTTGCTCCAGCATGTGCATGCCCCGCACAAATTCGGCAAAATGAGATACTGAATATTTTACCAGCGAGCAATCTGGCCCGTGCAGAAGTTTATAAGTTAACGCATTTACAGGGTTGGCATTGTAGGGTATTTCGTCAATGGCGGTGTCGTAAAACCGCTCTATCACCATTACGGTGCCATTGCTTATGGTTTGCGGCCATTGTGCATGTATGGCAATAATACGCCGCAGCAATTGCTGGGTATTGTTTATTTCTTTAACGGTTGCCAGTGGCTTGCCCAACAGCACCTTAAGCCATTCGCGCCCACCGCTGGTACGTGTAAAGTCTAAATGGTGCAGCACACTTTGCTCTTCTTCAGGGCTGTAAATGGCAAGGTCGTTAAGCGTGGTTTTATCTACCTGCATGCAAAAAGTTTGATTGGTTCAGCGGTTCTTAGCCCGGTTGCCGTAAAAATTTACTTAGTATTATTTGCTAATGTACAATTTGTCCTTTGGTATTAATTGTAAGTAATATGCCGCCAGTCCCAAAACGGTGCTCGCCGGTTTTATGCGCCTTACAATCCACG
Organism: uncultured Parafilimonas sp.; assembly: GCA_964598675.1. GTDB lineage: Bacteria > Bacteroidota > Bacteroidia > Chitinophagales > Chitinophagaceae > JABDFW01. The sequence goes on along the minus strand of CAZRDD010000001.1, from coordinate 2,261 downwards.
CCAGCCTTCGCCTAATTGTTTTTAAGCAGCCAAATACAATCAGTTAAAAATCTGCACCCGGCATATTGTTACAACAAAAGAGCAGGGTATTTTATACAATTTTAAAATTAGGGTTATTGTATTAGCAATGCCTGCGTACCCCCGCACACTTTAAAACATCTTCCACCTGCAACAAGTAACCTGCATCCCATAACTTTTTTACCTTGTAAACCGCAAGCGCATCCCCATATTAGATTCATCAAACACCCCATTTCCATAAACCATCTGGCCATTTACAAAAGTATTTTTAATGGTGGCCGGAAACTGGAAGTTTTCCAGCGGGCTCCACCCGCATTTAAACAAAATGTTCTCCTTGGTAACAGTGTATGGCTGGTTAAGGTTGGCCAGTACAATATCGGCATGGTAACCTTCGCGTAAATAGCCCCGGTCCTCTATCTGAAAGCATTTGGCAACGGCATGGCTCATTTTTTCAACCACTTTTTCAATACTTATTTTGCCCTGCTGCACGTAATGCAGCATCAGCAACAGCGAGTGCTGCACCAGCGGCAGGCCTGCATGGGCTTTTTCGTAAGGCTCATCTTTTTCGGCCCAGGTGTGTGGGGCATGGTCGGTGGCAATAACATCCAGCCTGTCGTCAAGCAGGGCCTGCCATAAAGCCGCCTTGTTGTGTGGTGCTTTTACAGCGGGGTTGCATTTAATACGGTTACCCAGCAAAGCGTAATCATCAGCGGTAAAATGCAGGTGATGTACACAAACCTCGGCAGTAATGCGTTTTTCCTCCAGGGGTATCATATTGGTAAAAAGCTGCAATTCCTTTTCGGTGGAAATGTGTAATATATGCAGGCGGCTGCCATGTTTTTTGGCAAACTGTATGGCCCTGAAGGAGGATTCGAAGCAGGCTTCCTCATTACGGATAATGGGGTGGTCGGCAGGTTCAAGCACCGCTTTTTGCTTTTTAAGTGCTGCCAGGTTCTCCCTTATAATGCGTTCGTCCTCGCAGTGGGTGGCTATCAGCAACTCGCTTCCGCCAAACACTTTTTCCAGCATCAGCGGGTTATCTACCAGCAGGTTGCCTGTGGAGGAGCCCATGAATATTTTTACGCCGCATACATCCCGCTTCTTATCGTTGGTGCGCAGCACTTCGTCAATATTATCGTTGCTGGTACCCATAAAAAACGAGTAGTTGGCCAGGGATGAGCGGCTGGCAATGGCATACTTATCTTCCAGCAATTGCTGTGTAAATACGGGGGGTACGGTGTTGGGCATTTCCATAAAACTGGTTACCCCGCCTGCAACCGCAGCTTTAGCTTCGGTATAAATATTTGCTTTATGGGTAAGGCCAGGCTCGCGAAAATGCACCTGATCATCAATAGCGCCGGGCAGCGCATGCAGCCCTTTTGCCAGCACTTCGTTTGCAGCATATTTAACTGAAATGGATGGGGCTATTTTTTCGATACGGCCATTTTTAACCAGTATATCGGCCTGTATGGTTTTGCCCTCGTTTACAACGTTGCCTTCTTTTATTAAATAGTTCATATTAGTAAATTGACAGGAGTGGGAAGATGGCTCATCCCAAAGTCCGAAAGTACGCAGGTTTAGTAAAATATACTTTGGAAAGGAGGAGAAAGAAGAAATTTTGTGGAGCGGGGTGCTTAATAAGCTTACCGTTGTGAGGAAATAAATAAAACACTCTTGCTTAAAGATGAACGATACCATCTTGAAAACTGTATACTAATAACAGCAAACTATACGCAATATAAATTTTGGAATGAAAATGAACCCCTGAATGTAGCCGTTGTACACTGCAACCGCTGCTGGTATGGTATTGTAATAGCTTATTCCTCCAGCAATATGGAGAAAACAATCATACGCGATTGCAGCTTATCCAGCACGCTGGAGAATTTTAACGATGGGTCGCGGCTGTGAATGTTGGTAAAACCATTGCTGACTTTAAGCTCTGGCGAAACAGTAACAAAGGGCAGGAAAAAGTTAAAGCCCACACCTGCTTCCCAGCCGTAATCATATTTTTTAAGCTTAATAAGGTTGTCTGCATTTCGGGCAGCGGAGTTACTGGCCAGGTCAATATCGGCCTTCAGGCCGCCCATCATGTACACCCGGAAGTTATCAATACGGTCGGAGTTAAATTTTAGCTGTACCGGAAAGCTAACAATAGTGGTAGGTAGTGTTTTAGTAACTACAGAAGCCTCCTCGAATGTGGGGTATTTTAAACTGTAGGTTAAAAATTTTGACGCACCCACACT